>CAIJTV010001437.1:0-17090 GCA_903823635.1 uncultured Planctomycetaceae bacterium | reverse complement strand
CCGACTCGGTGTGCTCGGTCGATCGCCTGAGCTTCGACGGCTGGATTCCACCATGGGTCAAGCAGAAAGACGTAGTCGGCGGCCGTCAGGTTCAGACCCAGACCCCCGGCTTTCAAGCTGATCAGGAACACCTGACAATCTTCATCTTCCTGGAATCGCGTGACTCGCGCTTTGCGGTCGCGAGTTTTGCCATCGAGATATTCGTAAGTGATGTTTTCCTTGTCGAGATGCGATCGCACGATACTGAGCATGCTGGTGAACTGAGAAAACACGAGGGCCTTGTGTCCCTCTGCAATCAGCTCCTGCAGATGCGGAATCAGGAAGTCGAGCTTCGCGTACATTTCCTGCTCATCACCACGTTTAAGCAGTGCCGGATGGCAGGCCGCCTGACGCAGACGCAGCAGTGCTTCGAGCACGTGCATACGCGACTTCGCGAGCCCCTGCTCCTGGACGAGTCCCAGCAGCGAATCGCGATAATGGACTCGCAGTTCGTCGTAAAGACGACGCTGTTCTTCTTCCATATCGCAGTAGATGGTTTCTTCCAGACGATCCGGAAGTTCTGCCGCGACCTGCTTCTTGGTTCGACGCAAAATAAATGGACGGAGACCCTTCGCTACCAGTTCGCGAGATTCTTTGCTGTCCGGATCCGCGATATGCGAACGGAACGCAGTACTGCGACCCAGCATACCGGGATTCAGAAACTCAAAGATCGACCACAGGTCGCCGGCGTTATTTTCAATCGGCGTACCGCTGAGTGCCAGACGGAAGTTGGATTTCAGCAACCGTGATGCTCGCGCGATCTGAGACGATGGATTCTTGATCGTCTGGGCTTCGTCGAGAACCACATATTCGAACTCAAATTCTTTCAGCACGGCGATGTCACGACGAACCGTGCCATACGTCGTCAGAATCAGATGATGCTTTGGAAACTCCGTTCGCAGGTTAGCACGTTCAAGACCGGTGTACTCCATCACTTTCAGGTGCGGAGCAAAGCGATTGCTTTCACTGGCCCAGTTGAAAATCAAGGACCGTGGAACAACGACAAGCGAAGGTGGACAGTTTGGTTTATCTTCCATGCGTCGCAGCAGCATCGCGATAAACTGCACGGTCTTTCCAAGACCCATGTCGTCCGCAAGACATCCGCCAAAGTTGAAGTCGCAGAGGAACTTCATCCAGGCCAGACCTTCCTGCTGGTATCCTCGCAATTCGCCCTTGAACGTATCCGGAACGATCACAGGTTCCAGCCCTGCAAAGTTGCGGAAGCGTTCGCGCATCGCGTCGAAACCGGCATCGGTATCGACGTTGTCCTGAGAAGCCAACAATGCATCCAGCAACGCAGCTTGAGACGTGGAGAACCGAAGTCCATCTTCAGTCGCCGTTCCCAGACCACTGATCATGCCGATCTGCTCGAGCCACTCTTCCGGCAGAATACCGAGCGAACCGTCATCCAGACGAACGGTCGAATCACCTCGCTCGAGTGCTCGCAGAAGCTCAGGGAACGACACCGAGCGACCTTCGAAGTCCACATCGGTATGTACGTCGAACCAGTCAACATCAGAAGAAACGCGGAACCGCAGCCCACCGGCCTGACGAACCTTGCTGCCATCGGCGAACACGGCCCAGTTGTGATCAACCAGTTCCCTCACGGCGCGACCGAGATCGCGGCGGGCGATTTCGACGTTGATCTGTTGCTTGAGATCTCCCAAACGCCGACGGAATCCAGCCTGACGCAGCTTCTCCCAGCATTGGCCTTCGAACTGACGGTCTCGAATAATACAACGGCTGGCTTCACGCTGCACAACAGCCCAGCGAGCACTGCTGCCGGAAACCGGCGTGCCGAGATAATCGAAGATCACTTCTGCCGTCAGCGAATCGTTTCTCCAGCGATTCATTGGTGGCGAAGTAATTTTCAGTATCGGAGAAGGAATTGTTCGAATCTCTTCGAGCTGCAGTTCCTTCGGCAGATCCAGTCGGGGCAGCGACGGGATATCCAGCAGTCGATCGACGAAGTCGTGCTGATCGGCTTCCGGAATGTGCAATGCTCCGCCAGTGGCCAGCATCCGCATCCATTCCGGAGCTCCGAAATCGCGAAGCAGTCCAATCGAATCGCTGCTGACAACAAATCCGCCGGGAACAACCAAAGGTACGTCGGCCAACTCCATGACTTCTTCGCCACGAATCAGCAGGCCAGCCACCTTCCAGCCTTCAGATTCCGTGTCGCGACGAACTCGAATTGTCAGTTCCCAGGGATCGAGTTCATCCCAGCTCAGCAGTTGCTCGCCCGCTTCGTCACTGCCCAGAATTCTGAGACGACGGCTGCGACACATGTCGGGCAGAACCAGTTGTCCCAATTCAAACGGAACATAAAAGCGATGCGCAGAGGTGCGCAGTTCAGCCTGCTGCGTCGTCCAGTTGTTACGTTCAGGGATTGCTCCCGCCAGGTAAGACAGGAACGTGCGATCGTCTTCGTGTTCGATATGATCAAGTTCACCCGGGCGAACTTTGAGAGGTTTGATTTTCCCCCACTGTCCGCCTGCTCGACGCTGACGTTGTGAGGCCTGAATCACCAGCTTGCCGGCTTCTTTGCTGGCCTCAAGGTCCACTTCGTAAAAGATTTGACGCTCTTCGGGATCGGACTTGGTACGTCCGTCCGGAGAGACATCCATATTGTCCTTCAGCTCAACCAGCCGCGCTTCCCATGGTCGCAACGTACGCTGGACTGGAGCTGTCTTTACTTTTGGCTTGCCACGCGGAGTTCGCGCATCGCCGTCGGGGTCCACGCCACCCGGTTCGATATCATCCATCGTAATGGGCTGATAGGCGTTGGGCGCTACGAACGGAGCGATACGTCCCGGACGCAAAGTGGAACTGATGTATCCACCGCTGTCAGCCGCCAGGATCGTAGCCCACAAATGCTTGCAGACCTTACTCTTGGCGTATTGTTCACAGGTGCAAAACATCACGACGTCATCAGGCTGATAACGCAGCTGAGTCTGAAACTCAGCACCGTCCTGCACGATTCCAAAGATGTTTTCAGGAGTCACTCGAACAAGAGTAATGCGTTCAGCCTCAATGTAGGCTGCTCCGCGATGCCTCAGGTCTGCTCGAAAACGATTCTGCAATAGCTCCGCAAGCGTCATAACTTCAGGTTCAGTCGATCAGTTTAACGCGAAAACTTCCGAGGAAGTTTTCGGCATCAGTCAGGTGGTTAACCGCATCCCTGCGGAGTTCAAAAGATCCGCAATGAACTGCACATTCCGCGCGACAGCGTGACAAACGGTGGCTGGGCCAGAGACGTCCCTATCCCACCAGCCCATTTTGCGCCCTCGGCGCAGCGGATCGGGAAGGGTAATCGAAAAGGGGGTCTCTTGACCAGAACAGCCTGGCGAATTCGCAGAGACTGTAGGAATTCGGCGATACCTGAGAACCCCTACGGAGAGAATGGCGTGCGTTGATTGTGTCGGCAGCCCTCACCCGCAAGAATACAGGGTTTCTTTGAACGATTCTGAGAAATGCTATCCATGGGGATGAATGGCCGATCGCCACATCAAACCCGGGAATAATCTGCCAGTCAGGATATGAGGTCTGGCTTTCAGGTCGGCATGTCCACTCCTGTTGTCGCTATCCATCGTGTTCCGCTGATGAGATTCTTATAGAGGTTTTGCTGTGTCGGCGTCTCCAGTTCAGGTCAAACAGATCGACCACGTTACTCTTGTGGTTCGTGATGTCGAAGCCAGTCGGCAGTTCTATGTGGGACTGCTGGGGATGGAGGAAGTGCCCCGACCGGCGTTCAGTTTCGACGGAGCGTGGTTTCGGGCGGGAACTACTCTCATTCATCTGATCAAAGAGCATGATAAAAGCGGGCCGGCCGGATATCCTGTGGAAGTTCTTGTCCGGTCCAGTCGTAATCATCATTTTGCGTTTCAAGTCGAAGATGCTCGAGCGTCGGCGGAGAAACTCAAGTCCCTTGGGATAACTCTTCTGGACGACGCCAAGCTTCGTCCGGATGGAGCCGTACAGGTGTTTCTGACCGACCCAGATCACCATGTTGTTGAATTGTCCAGCGGTCCGTGAAACCCAAACGTTCAGATACGAATCCCAAGCCGGGTCGATAAATCTTCGTTCCCTCCAGAAACCTGACTTTGTCTCGGAGCCTTGTTCATGGCAAAAGAGCTGATAATTACGATGGCTGCCGCAAACCGCGCCGGGATTCTGGCGGCGGTGACCAAAGCCATGTCAGAACTTGGTGGTGATCTTCGAGAAGCCAGCCAGACAGTGGTTCGTGGATTCTTCACCATGATTTTCTCGGCCGAGTTCCCTGACTCCATGGATCCGTCGGTCGTCCGCGATCATCTGCAGGACGCCTGCCGACCGTTCGGGATCGACATGGCAATTCGCGATGCATCAGTCCAACTAACGGCCCACAATGCGGCACATGCGGGGACTCGTTCGTTTCGTCTGCGAGTCGGCGGTCGAAATCAGCCGGGTGCCTTGCGTCGACTGAGTCAAATGATGTCCATGAAGGGCATCGACATCACCGGTATGCATGCCGTCAGAACGGAAGAGGGACATGCCTTCGAAATGGTTCTGAAGCTTGCTGTTCCCCAGGACTCTACTGTAGAGAGTATTCTGAAAGAACTGGAAAGTGCCGGTCAGGAATTCGAAATCACGGCTGATCTGCGAGAGTTTGGGGAATAGCGTTGCCCCGACCGACGCAGAACAACCTTTCATTGGCTCTATCCCCGAAGTACGAATTCTTACCTCTGAATTCTTCCTTCAAATTACCTTCCCCTCCCACAGACACGTTCACTGATTAATCTATGAATCCCCACGTTCGCAACCTTTTGGTCAGTTTGAGCTTTTTCGCGATCGCCAGTTCCTCGGCCTCTGTCCTCGCACAGGTCCCGACACTGAAGGATATTCCAGCTCCGGATCCTGAGCTGGAAAAGGCCACCTTTAAAGTCCCTGAAGGCTTTGAAGTTAATTTGTTCGCCTCAGATCCCACGATCGCAAAACCAATCCAGATGAACTTTGACGAAGACGGTCGTCTCTGGATCGCCAGCTCAGAGGTTTATCCACAGATTGTGCCTGGGGCTCCGGCGACCGATCGCGTTGTCGTTGTGGAAGACCTTGATCATGACGGCGTGGCAGACAAGACTCATGTGTTCGCAGAGGGACTGCTGATCCCAACCGGGATCGCTCCGGGTGACGGTGGCGCGTGGGTTGCAAACAGCACAGAGTTGCTGCATTTCAAAGATCATGACGGAGACCTGAAGGCCGATTCAAAGAAGGTCATGTTGTCCGGCTTTGGCACAGAAGACACTCACCACATTCTGCATACGCTCCGCTGGGGTTATGACGGATTTCTGTACTTCAATCAGTCGATCTACATTCACAGTCACGTCGAAACTCCCTGGGGCGTGCGTCGACTGAACGCTGGCGGCATCTGGCAGTTTCGCCCTGAAACGCTCGAACTGGGCGTCTTCATGCGAGGGCTCGTGAATACATGGGGACATCATTACGATCGCTTCGGTCAGTCGTTTGCCACTGACGGTGCTGGCGGCGAGGGGATCAATTATGTGATTCCCGGAGCCTACTACTTCACCGCGGCTGATGCTGAGCGACTTGTCAAAGGTCTGAATCCCGGCAGCCCGAAACATTGCGGCCTGGAACTGATCGAAACTCCGATGCTGCCGCCTGACTGGCAGGGTTGTGCAATCACAAATGACTTCCGCGGTCACCGCGTCGTACGCTTCGCTCTGACGGAAGAAAACTCCGGCTACGTATCTCGTGAACAGCAGGAAGTCATCTGGTCGGATCACGTGGCGTTTCGTCCGATCGACGTCAAAGTTGGACCTGACGGAGCCATTTATGTTGCGGACTGGTACAACCCGATCATTCAACACGGCGAAGTGGATTTCCGTGATGAACGCCGCGACCACACTCACGGCCGCATCTGGCGAATCACCTGGAAGGGCGCGCCGAAGCGTGAATTTAAGCCCGTGTCGACTCGGACAAATGCAGAGTTGTTCGAAGCTCTGCGATCAGACGACGGCGTCGAACGTCAATCCGCCAAGCAGATTCTTCGGCAGCGTGGGCCGGCCATTGCAACTGAACTGGAAGCGTGGCTGAAATCTGTCAAGTTGTCAGACGCAGAACGCGATCATGTGCTGCTCGAGGCCGTCTGGTGTTTCCAGACGGCCCGTTCGGTGCAGCCGCAATTGCTTGAGACGTTGCTGAAGAGTGACGACGGGCGAATTCGAGCGGCAGCGGTGCGAGTTCTGAGTCATTGGAAATACCTGATGCCGAACTCCCGCGAACTGCTGACAAAGGCTGTGCAGGATGGACATCCGCGAGTTCGTCTGGAAGCCATTCGAGCCCTCTCGTTTTCACCACTCGAAGACTCTGAACGGCAGATTGCTGATGGTTCTGCGTTTGGAGAAGCCAATTCCGAAACTGCGAAGATGGTGGCCGAGTTCCGCGATCCAAAGCTTGTCGAGACGGCTCTGATGCCCTTGCGTCAACCAGTTGATACGTTCATCGATTATGCCATGTGGTTGACCACAAAAGAACTGGCTCCTCAATGGCGCCCGGCGTTCGAACGTGGCGAAATGAACTTCAACAACGACGCCGGACAGATCGCCTATGGGTTTTCAGCTCTGGGCAGCGGTGCTCCTGTTGATGTGCTGATGAAAGATCTGTACGCCGACAATGTGACCGCAGAGAAGCGAGCCGGTCTGGTTCCTTTGATCTGCTATAGCGCCAATCCGGAACAGATGGGCCAACTGGCAACTCAGGCCGCTACGCACAAGGACGGCGCTACGCTGCAGACGTTGCTGACGATTTCGATGACAAGAAAGATGGTTCCTGCAGTCAATGCGGATGCTCTGGCGTCATTGCCAAAGTCTGACGACACGTTGTTGCGAAGAGCGGCCCTGCAGGCGATCGGTCAGTGGAAATTGAACAGTTTGAAGTCACAGCTCCAGGAATGGGCCTTGAATCCTGAAGCGGATGCCGCCGATCGGTCTGCTGCGTTTGCTGGCATTGCTGACAGTCAGGATGATTCCTTGTTGGTTCTGCTGGAGCAGGTTGCCGGTGATGAAAAAAGTGCCGTCGAGATCCGTGGACTAGCTATCGAACGTCTTGCGGTGGTCCGTCCGGAAAAGGCGGCTCCGCTTGTCGTCAGCCTGGCAACAGCTCTTCCCGAGGGTGCCTCATCGGTCGGGATTGCTCGCGCGATTCTGAACGAAAAGCAAGGGCCGAAGTTGTTGACCGCTGCACTCGCAGGCAAAGAACTGCGAACAGAAGTCGCTCGCGATATTCTCCGAGTACTTCGTGAATCCGGCCGCACCGACGCAGATCTTGAGAATGCTCTGAAGACGGCAGGAAAGATTACCAGCCGCAAATCGCTGACTGCGGAAGAGCGTGCCGCAATTCTGGCAAAGGCCGCTTCTTCAGCGAAAGCGTCAGAGGGCGAGCGAATCTATCGCAATGAGCAACTGGGATGTCTGAAGTGCCATGCGATTGGCGGAGCTGGCGGCATGGTTGGTCCCGACATGATCAGTCTCGGTGCGAGTGCTCAGCCGGATTATCTGTTGGAGTCTTTGCTCAATCCGAATGCCAAAGTCAAAGAAAACTATCACACGACAGTGGTCGCGACAGTGGATGGCCAGGTCGTCGCAGGTGTTCAGATTCAGAAGTCAGAAAAGACATTGACGCTTCGAACTGCCGAGAACAAAGTCGTTGAAGTTCCTGTGGATCAGATTGAAGAACAGTCTCAGGGTGTCTCGCTGATGCCGGAAGGACTCGTGGACAGTCTGACAGATGATGAGATCGCGGCGGTCGTTCGCTTCCTTTCAGAACTCGGGCGAACCTCGGAGTATACTCTGTCGAAGCAGCGACTTGTGCGAAGCTGGCAGGTGATGATGCCGACGAATGAAGCCTACTTTCAGCTGAATCGAACCAGCTTTAGTCACGCCATCAGCGCTTCGGATATCACCTGGAATCCGCGCTACACAACCGTCGCTGGTGTGCTGCCACTTGAGGTCATGCCCACAATGAGGGCTCGCGAAGTCAACGTCGGATTTGCACGCTTCACGATTAATGTCACGACTCCGGGCCGCATCGCGTTTCGTTTGAATTCCGTAGCAGGTACAGAAGTGCGAGTTGACGGACTTCCGATGGATCCGGTTACGGAGTTCTCACCGGAACTGACTGCCGGCCTGCACACGGTTGTGCTGACAATCGATGCCGGAAAGCGTTCTGAACCCGTGCAGCTGGAATTGCTGAACAGCGACGGTGGCGGCAACGCGGAGTTGGTGAATTAGTGCTTCGTCACGTCTCCATTTTGAGGTAGGATGGGCATTCCTGCCCGTCGCAGTTTTGTCGGACAAGAATGTCCAACCTACGTTTTTGGGTCAGGCCCAGCACCACGCTGGATCGGTGCCTGTCCCATTTGCGATGCCCCGGGATTCCTCATGAAAACGACCGCGATTCAGGCTCTGCGAAAAAAACTGGCTGCCGACGAAACTGTCTTTGGACTTTGGGTCACACTTGAAGCACCCAGCGTCACCGAGATGGCCGTTGCTTTGGGGCTGGACTGGGTCGTGATCGATGCAGAGCATGGTCATCTGGACTGGAAAGAAATCGTCGAACATGTCCGAGCCGCAGTGCGCAGTGAGACGGTCGTGCTGGTGCGGATCGCCGAACTCAATGGCGCTTTGATCAAGCGAGTTCTGGATATCGGTGCCGATGGAATCGTGATCCCCTGGATTGAAACAGCCGAGCAACTCAAGCAGGCCGTGGCCTGGGCCAGATATCCAACGGAAGGTCTGCGTGGCATTGGAGCCGAGCGAGCAACAGCCTGGGGCCAGAGTGTTGCGGAGCATGCCGCAGAAGCCAACGATCATGTGCTGGTTGTGCCCATTATTGAAACCATCAATGCGGCTCGACAAGTTCCTCAGATGTGCCGAGTCGACGGCGTGGAACTGCTGTGGTTTGGCCCGGCGGATTACTCATCGACGGCCGGTTTTCGTGGACAATGGGAAGGTCCGGGAGTTGCCGAACAGATTCTGCAGATGAAAGACCAGATTCGTGCGGCCGGACGCCATTGTGGTCTGATTGCAACCAGCGTGGATAATATGCTCGAACGAAAGTCGCAGGGCTTCCGCGCGATTGGTGTCGGCATGGATACAAGTCTTCTGCTGCGATCGCTGAAGGCCGGCCTCGCGGCTGTGGGCCGAGATCGATCTTTGCGAGCATCTCTGATTCCTGATTCTGCCACTACCTCCTCAAAGCCCGCTCCTCTGCAACGACCACCGGAATCGATGCGACCGGATCGTGCCGAAGTGATGAATGCTTTGGGCGAAGGCCCCAAAAACGAAATCGCTCCGGGAGTGCAGTTTGAATGTCACGTCGGGCGCCATAATCAGGCGAAGCAACTGACAACCGGGATTGTCACATTCGCACCGGGATCCGTGCTTCCCTATCACATGCACACGTTTACGGAATCGATTACGATTCTGAGTGGCTCGATGGTGCTGGAGATCGAGGGCCGCAGTTACAACCTGAAGAAGCTGGACAACGCCGTCATCCCAAAAGGGCTGGCTCATACATCCCGAAACAATTCCAGTGAAGCCGTTGTGGTCCATATTGCGATGGCCGTGGATCAGCCCTCAAGAACGCTGGTGGATCGATTCTTCTCAAAGAAAGCGATGCCTGATACCTCCACCGGAGTTCCCGGTGCTGAACGCATTAATCGATTCGCGACTGCCAAGCGCACAGCAGCCGGCCCGAACACAGAATTCATCGACTGCTTCAATGCCGATCTGATGCCCGGTCTGGAGATGAGCGGCGGATACGGTTTGTTTCATCCGGGAGGTCGACTGCCTGCCCATGTGCATGACTTTGATGAATCAATCAGCATCATTTCCGGCGTGGCGACATGTATCGTCGAGGGACGACGATACTCAATGCGCGATTGTTCCACGGCCCTGCAGCCACGTGGGCGAGTTCACTACTTTATCAATGAGTCGAACTCGACCATGGAAATGCTCTGGGTCTACGCTGGCCCGCGTCCGGAACGAATCATCGTGGACGAACGCTGTGCCACCGTTGAAGGCAATCCGTGGAATGGTCGCTGATCGTTAGTCTTCGTGGCTTCAACCGCGATTTGCGATTAGTAGCTAAACCCGTTCTTTCGAATATGAACGAACGGATCAAAGTCCGCGATATCGCGGTGAGCGATAGAGTTTGTCAGCGTCACCAGAAAGATCACATGGTCGCCGGCGTCCATCCTCGCTGTGACAGTGCCCTCCAGACTACTCATCGCCGCGCGAAGCAGTGGGAGTCCGTTATCACCAATTACTGTGTCAACACCTTCGAACGCCGCTGCGTCAGGTTCAAAGCCTTTGCCAAAATGTTTGAATAGTGTGCTATCACCTTTTTGCACCTGATTCAATGTGACCGCTGATCCGGTTTTGAGCCAGTCGATCAGATAGCGAGACTTATTGACGGCAACGGTCACCTGAGGCGGCTCAAAAGAAGCCTGCTGAATCCAACTCGCCAGCAACCCGGTCTTTCGCGATTCCCCATCGCTTGCGACCAGAATAAAAACGCCGCTGGGAATCCGGCCAAGAATCGGTGTAAGCTTTTCTTTGAGATCTGTGGTCACAATTTTACTCCGCATAAGAATGACGATGTCCGCACTATAGCAGCCTTTCTCGATGGCAGAATCGAGAAACCGCCATCATCCTGAATGAAGCAAAACACAGTAAAGGCATTCGTCTCCACCACAAGAAGGTATGGTTCAAACAACCAAGAGCCCACTGCATGAATCCTGCCCGCAAAAGACTGCTCATCCCAATTCACTTGAACTGGGATTAATCGAGATCGCGGCAAACAACTCCCAGCATTTCAGCGTGCGTCCGCGTATCGGACCGACGCCGTGAAGTGAACTCCGGTTCGCCGCTGCGGTTGTCACCTCCGAAGCGGGTTCCCATATCTCGTTGAGTGGAGTGCGACGTCCGACCGAATTTTTTGACCGTTTCGACAGATTACAGATTCAGAAATACTGATGGGCGATTGGGGGTCCATCGTGAGTTCAGGCGTCTCGCACGATTTCAAGGATCCGTACTCCGTGCTTCGTAACCAGCGACGGTCCAACGCCGTGGACCGCGAGCAGCGCAGTCTCGTTTTCCGGCCGTGACGCAGCAATGCCCGACAGCACCTTGTCACTCATGATGCGGAACGCCGGGACGCTTCTTTTTGTCGCCTCAGCCTTGCGCCACGCTCGCAGTGCAGCGTCAATCCTCCCTATTCGCGGCGAGGCCGGTGGCGCGTTCTTCCTGGCACGCGGCGGCGATTTGGATTTCGCACGCGGTTTTGCCGTGGCGCGCGAGCGTCGCCCCTTCTTCCGGGTTGCAACTTTTTTCCGGGCTTCAACCTTGGTCGGCACCTGGATCGCGGCCAACGTGAGTGCGTTTGCTGTCTCACCAAGCCGCGTCAGTTTGAGGCGATGAAACGGGATTGACTTCCCTTCTTTCTCAAAGACATCGGGTCGGCTGCTCACCATGCCGCTGCGGAGGAGCGCGGAAACAATCACTTCAAAATCCTGGCGTGCCATCGCAGCGCCCTCGTTGCGATACAGCGCGCCAACGGACTGATCGTTTTGTGTTACCAGCGAATCGAGCGTCGCCTTCATGATGACGGTTTCAGTGTTGGTGGGCGTGCGATAGGTTTGCACGACACACCCAGTTGAGTCACATGCATCACAAAGTCCGCAGGGCGTACCGGCGTCGTCCTCATCGCCGAAGTGTTGAATGAGATGCACCATGCGGCAGCCATGCGATTGTGCGAAACGTGCCATCTGCTCAGATTGCATGAGTCGGTGTGCGACTTGTGCTTCGTAGGACGGAGCCCACGTATTGTTGCCTCGGCAGACGGAATCGTCGGCGTCAATGAGAGCGCCGCCGTGGATCCAGAGTTTTTCCAGGGCGCGGTCAAACAGGTCTTCGTCCAACTGCGTCCTGTCACGCAAGGCGTGCTTCGGTTGCGGCTTTGCGGTGAGCAGCTTGAAGATTTCTTTCAGCGTGGCCACCGGCGGATAGTTCTTCTCGTGGAAGAATTCATTCGTTTTGCGGTCGATGAAAGAATGCAGCAGGATGGCACGGGAGGGTTTGCCGTCGCGCCCTGCGCGGCCGATCTCCTGGTAGTAGCCCTCAAGCGTCTGAGGCAGCGCAAGGTGCACGACAGTCCGCACATCGGCCTTGTCGATTCCCATGCCGAAGGCGACGGTGGCGACAATCACGTCGATATCGCCACCGAGAAAACGGGTCTGCACACGGTCACGGTCTGCAGCGGACATCCCGGCGTGGTAGGCGGCAGCGGGCATGATCGCGGCGAGCTGGCCCGCGAGTGCGACGGCGTCTTTGCGGGACGGCGCATAAACGATCGCGGGCCGGTGCGCTGAACTCCCCAGCAGTTTCAGGATCACATCCATGCGGTCAGGGCGAGGAATCTCGACAACTTCAATGGCGAGGTTACTCCGGCGAAAGCCGTGGATGAAGCGGTTGTCGGATTTAAGATTTAACTGTGCAATGATGTCGCGCTGCACGATGGGTGTCGCGGTCGCGGTCAACGCGATTACCGGTGCGGGACGAAGCGAGGGCAGTCGCTGGCCCAGCATACGATAGTCGGGACGAAAGTCGTGTCCCCACTGTGAAATGCAGTGCGCCTCGTCAATGGCGATTAATGTGGGCTTCGTGCGGGCGAGAAACTCCGGGAAGCCCGGCACGCCCAGTCGCTCAGGCGCGATAAAGAGGAAGTCAAGTTCCCCTGCGAGGTACTTCAGGCACACGGCACGCGAATCCGGACGAGAGCGACCGGAGTGGATCCGTTCGGCTCGCAGTCCCAGCGACTGAAGCTTGGCCACTTGATCTTCCATTAAAGCTATAAGTGGACTGACCACGAGCGTCGTCCCACCTCGCGCCAAGCCCGGGAGCTGATAACAAAGCGACTTGCCCGCCCCGGTCGGCATCACCAGCAGCACATCCTCGCCGTCACGGGCCGCTTTGCAGACCGCCTCCTGATGTGGGCGGAAACCGGCATGGCCAAATGTGTCTCTGAGCAACTCTGTAATGTCTCGCGAAAGCGGTGGACGCGACTGAACAGCGTTTGTAGTTGCGCTGGTCAGCTGCCCGGGTTTCGTGGTCAGCGAGTGATTGAATGTCTCTTCGATGGTCTGTGTCCCAGACGTCTGTGTCTCAAACGTCGCACGCGGCCCATCGAGCACCAGTTTCACGACCTCGCCGACATACGACTCGATCCCTTTCATGAACGGCGGCAGCTGCGACTCGCCTCTGTGAATGGCGTGCAGACGTGCCTCCCATTGTCCGGTCATCGCGGGGCTCTTGACGTCGGAGTGAACTGCGGCGATCAGGCGAATGCCTTTGTCGGTGGCCTCCAGCGACTTACCGTCGCGCAGAATGTATTCGCGCGTAATCAGTGTCTCAATGATGGCCGCGCGAGTCGCCGGCGTTCCAAGCCCACAATCCTTCATCGCCCGCGAAAGTTCCCTGTCATCAAGCGCCTTGCCGGCCGTTTCCATCGCGGTGAGCAGACTCGCATCATTGAACCGTTTGGGTGGCCGAGTTTGCTTTTCCTGCATGACAACATCGCGTACGGGAAGCAACACGTTTTGAGCGAGGTCCGCGGGAAGGGATTGCTCTTCGGCGTCGTTGTCCTTTTTTCGTGCCGGGATGTCGAGCACTTTCCATCCGGGCTGGACCACGGCCGTGCCGACAGTGTGGAAACGGTCGATAATGGGAGTTGAGGCGGCGACTGCAGAGGATCTAGCGGGACCTGCGATTACTGGCGGCGAGACGGCAGTAATGCCTGTGGTCGCGGTAATGATCGTGGTCACCGCCCAGATATGCTCTTCGTGCCACGCCATCAGGAGCCGACGGCAGACAAGGTCGTAGATGCGTCGTTCATCGCTGCTGAGCGAAACCTGCGTCGGGTCCGTTGTCGTCGGGATGATCGCGTGGTGATCAGTGACATTCGCATCGTCCACAAACCGCCGACTCAGCGCCCGGGCGCCTGTCCCATCAGCAAGGTGCGTCTCATAGAGACCGCGGATTGCCGATACCACCTGCGGCAACGTAGCAGCCACGTCCGACGACAAATAACGGCTGTCCGTGCGAGGATAGCTGAGTAGCTTTTTGGACTCGTACAACTCCTGCGCGAGTTCGAGCGTTCGCTTGGCACTAAAGCCCCACAGACGGTTGGCGTGTCGCTGCAACTCGGTGAGATCGTAGAGCAGCGGAGGCGGCATCTGACGTTTCTCCTGCACCATGGACTCGATCATCCCCGTGCCCGCGAGCTTCACTCGGTCGACGATGGTCTGCGCGTCCTGCCCGTCGGGTGCGAGCCGCTTGGATTCGCTGGAAGGGGATTCGCCGGGCTTGAACCAAGTTCCCTTGTAGGGCGTCGCGCCGAACGTGCCGACCACTTCGATGTATGCCTCGGCGACGAACTCGCGGATCTCCAGTTCGCGTTCGACGAGCATCGCCAACGTCGGAGTTTGCACTCTGCCGACGGAAAGGGTCTCGCCCTGCGCGATCGTATACGCACGCGACAGATTCATTCCAACCAGCCAATCGGCCTGAGCACGACCGCGGGCTGCCGCTGCCAGCGAGTCGTAGGCGCTCCCGTCCTTCATTGCCAGAAGCCCTGACTTGATCGCGCTGGGCGTAAGCGATGAAATCCACAACCGGCGGACCGGCTTGCGGCATCCCGCGGCCTCGTAAAGGAACCGAAAGATTAACTCGCCCTCACGTCCCGCGTCCGTGGCGCAAACCACGTATTCGACATCGCGGCCTTGAATGAGTTTTTTGACAGTTTTGAATTGGTCTTTCGTGGACTCGAGCACGGCCAGCGGCCACTGATCGGGCAGCATGGGGAGCGACTCTGCACGCCAGGCCTTCCAATCGGGATTGATCTCGTGTGGCTGCGCCAATCCCACGAGGTGACCTATCGCCCAAGTGACCACGTATCCATTGCCGTGCATCCAACCTGATGCCCGCGTCTGCGCGCCGACCACCTGCGCAATATCACGCGCAACCGACGGCTTCTCGGCGACAACAACTACGGTCATGTTTTTTTCCAGGCGATCTCACGAAAACCAACGGATCGGAAATCTGTTGTCCATGGGGTTGAGAGGATCAAGCGGCGTGGCGTCGTTCTGGACTCGGTCGACGACGACGCCTCAGTTGTCTCTGTGGCGACAGGATAACGCATTGCGGGGATGCGGGAGAGCGTATTCGCCGGAATATCGTTGAAGTGTGAACCGAGGCGTGAGGGGAGGTTCGAGTCAAAATGCGTTCCTCAAACGGAACAGTCACCGAATCGCTGAGTTCCTGACATTCCGACAGTGCTCAGGTAACGTGGCGGTGGTTCGGAAACGGTCAGACGCCTGCCGCGGATGCGACACGGCGAAGACGCGAAGAGATACCTGCACTGTCTAAGGAAAGAAGCCTTTCGCAGGATGTCCAGGAAAGCCGTTGAATACGATTGGACAAAACAGACCCGGTTGGCGACATTATCTGTGTGCTACGAATTTTCCTGAACAACAACTCGCAATAACAAAGGATGACGAAATGGGCGACAAAGGCGGCAAGAAGGATAAGGAAAAGAGCAAGAAACAGAACGCGAACAAACAGGAACAGAAGACGAAGGGGAAACCGGCTCAACCCAAGTCGAAGTGAGTAGGACCGACATCGCGCCCTCTCGGCAGAAATCCGGGAGGCCGCGAAACACTCCAGCCAAGGGTCTTCTGTGGTCACTGTTGATGCGGCTGATGGAATCTCCATGCCGTGATTGATTTCGCGATCCGCAGCACATGGAAAGCTTGCGGATTTGTGTAGCGGCCGTTCATCTTCCCCTTCGATCGTACCCTCACACTGCTGGAATGCGCCGTGATACCAGCGATTGGCGTCCGGCGAGTCTTCCATCGATCATCCGTGAGTAAAACCACAGGCGAGTCCTGTGAATCATCCAGACGCTGCACATCAATATCCGCGCAGCATCATTCGAAAGCAGGACGATTTCGCGGCCCGAATAAGCGGCGATACTCGTGACCTGCGGTCAGATAGCCAGTACTCTCAATTCTGAACCGCTGTCTTATGGCCCTCAGGACCGCTGTCTGTTCGGTCAACAGAGAAAGTTGCCGGGACCCCATCGCTCACTCAGGACGCGTCCTCCTGAATCCCCTGGGCTGCAGTCGTTTCATGCCAATGCAGCGGTCACTTGCCTATTCATATGCGGGCTGTACCACCCAGCGAGACTTGGAATGTAGAAGAGTCTGATCAAGCCCGCAGTTCTATCGAAGTATGGGGTGCACTCCAGAAGTTCAAGAAGCGTACGCCGTGCGACTGTCGACACCATAACCGCCCTCGTATGCCCCAGGGGGTTTTATGAGATGGCGTAGTGTATTTCATGTGAAATTACCTGGGCATTTACTTCGAAGAAACTTCCCGGCACCTGGTTCATGGACTTGAATTATCGTCGGAACCAAGGCTTACTGAGATCATTCGACACCGCATTGCAGCGCGTTCCATTGGGACAGCATAGTCCCGAAGATTTCTGCAGTCGGGACCGCTGCTATTGGCTCATCCATGCTTCGCCCAGGCTGAGCGTGACTTGCTGGTTGGGGACGGAATCCGGCGATTGCCGAACATTTCACCTCTATTCGGATATCAGCTGCGGCTGATGTCGAATGTCAGAAGCTCCGAGTTGCCTCTGAGGCTCTGTGTTTCGGTATCTGAGGTGACGCGTGAGTGCATAAGAATTGCCGCACGAAGATCGCTGGAATGCTATCGGGAGATCGCCCGAATCGTGTCTTGAATTGCAGAGAAGGTCATTTTTTAAGAGTTGGAAAACACAATGAGATTCGGCAATGACATCGCCATCGTAACGCTTTCCCTGTTCGCGACTTTGGCTCCTGGAGTCTATTCACAGGATTCAGCCCGAGGTGAAAAAGGCGAAAAGAAAACGGTGAGCACTCAGGTCTCTGCTCCCGACGAATCCGAACT
>CAIJTV010001436.1:0-3925 GCA_903823635.1 uncultured Planctomycetaceae bacterium | reverse complement strand
TAACCAGACGGTAGACGTTCTTGAACCGCGCAGCTTCACCGATGAAGAATTAATGGCTGTCGCTCAGCCGGAAGGTGTCGGCCGCGTTGTGCTGATTCAGCACCATCCCTACCACGGCTTTGACAACTCCTACCTGGTTGACACCTGGAAGAAACACCCGGACCGCTTTCGAATCGTCGCCCAAATCGATGACAAGAAGGATAATGTCGTAGATCTGATGAAACAGATGCTGAAGACCGGCGTAACAGGTTTCCGAATCGGCCCGCGTGACGATCAGCCGAAATGGTTGGCCACAGACGGTATGCAGCAAATGTGGAAATTCGCCGCTGAGACGCGACAATCCATGTGCTGTCTGATCAATTCAGACAACCTGCCTGAGCTGGACGCTATGTGCCAGAAGTTCCCCGACACTCCGGTTGTCATCGACCACTTCGCTCGCATCGGAGAGAATGGCGAAATTCGAGATGAAGACGTGAATCTGCTTTGCAAACTTGCCAAACACAAAACCATTCGAATCAAGATTTCGGCTTACTACGCGTTTGGCAAGAAAACGCCACCACACCACGAAATGATCCCTATGATCAAACGTCTATGTGAGACTTACGGACCTGATCGCCTGATGTGGGCCAGCGATTGCCCGTACCAGATCTCTGGCCTTAACACGTATGCTTCATCGATTTCGTTGATTCGCGACCACATCGACTTTGTAACTCCTGAAGAACGTCGAATGCTGCTAAAAACGACGGCCGAATCCACGTTCTTCTACGTGTAGCACAACAGCAACCGTCATGCGCAAGTCGCACCTTCCCTGGCTGGTTCTGGTCGTCATCCTGCTGACGATGCTGGTTTCCTGGCGCAACGACGGAATCATGGCCAGACTTCTGGATACCCAACTTTCGGCCTCTGAACGCGTGCTGGTTCTTCAGCATTACTTTCAAGAGGCCGGCTTCTTTGCGCCGGTAGCTTACGTGATTTTTGTTATCACAGAGGTCATTGTTGCTCCAATCCCTGGCCTCATGCTGTACGCACCAGGAGGACTCATCTTTGGCCCGTGGCTGGGAGGTTTTCTGGCGATTATCGGGAACACGATTGGAGCTGGGATCTCTTGTGCTCTGGTGCGAAGCGCGGGAAGTGCGTGGCTGAAGAAAATCTCAACGAACACGTCGATGGACAAACTTCAGAAGTCACTCAACCGTCGTGGCTTCTGGATGATCCTGTTTCTTCGTCTCAATCCACTGACGTCCACTGATCTGTTGTCCTACGCCGCAGGACTGACTCGAATTCCGATCTGGCACGTTATGCTCGCCACCGGCCTCGGCATGGCCCCTTTGTGTTTCGCGCAATCGTGGCTTTCCGACGGAATCTTCAATCGGTGGCCCGGGCTGATTTGGCCACTCATGATCGCTGGCCTGCTGTACATTGCGGCCGTCGTTGTCATTCTTTCTCGAATCCTTAAATCACCAATAGCCGCGACTGCAGACACAGAACCCTGAGGCCCACGCACCAATGCGCTGCGGGTCGTCCGATGTCCACTTCAGAGCAAAGTATTGTTGCCATGGAGATGACAACGGATCGGGAATTCGCGAACATCTCAGAACGAATCTGACATCCGTAGAGAAAGGGAACTCCGATGCTGGTCACTGCACTCTATCGTTCGACTCCTGCCGCTGTCGCCGCACTGGCCGCTTTGTTGACCATGAATCCAGCATTCTCCACAGAAGTGACGATTGGAGCTCGCACTCTGCGAGTTGCCGATGGTTATTCGGTGGAACTTGCCGTCGACTCATCGCTCGTCGGCCGCCCGATTGCCGTAGCCCGCGATGAACGTGGACGACTCTACGTCACAGATTCCGGCGGCATGTCAGAACGAGCCGAAAAGCAGCTGGAGCTGAAGCCTCACAATATTCGACGAGTTGAAGATACGAATGGCGATGGCGTTTACGACAAGTCCGTTCTGTTTGCCGACAAGATGATGTTTCCCGAAGGCTGTCTGTGGTACGAAGGCTCATTGTATGTTGCCGCTCCTCCGGAAATCTGGAAGCTGACAGATACTGATGACGACGGCTCCGCAGACAAACGAGAAGTCTGGTTCGATGGAAAAACTCTGACCGGCTGCGGCAACGACCTCCACGGCCCATATCTTGGCCACGATGGCAGATTCTACTGGTGCAAAGGAGCGTTCGCCGAACAGAAACACATGATGTCCGATGGCAACGAATTGGTCACTCGGTCATCCCACATCTTTCGCGCCAAACCCGATGGAACTGAAATGGAATCCGTTCTGATCGGTGGCATGGATAACCCAGTGAACGTCGCCTTCCTGAACAACGGCGAGCGGTTCCTGAGCTGCACGTTCTTCCAGAATCCTGAAGCCGGTCGTCGCGATGGTTTGATTCACGCCATCTACGGCGGCGTCTATGGCAAAAAGCATGATTCCATCTACGCTCACCCAATGACTGGCGAAGTCATGCCGGTGTTGAATCATCAGGGTGCTGCGGCCCCATGTGGCTTTATTGGCGGCACTGACTCCTTGCTGGGCGGAGGCCACAGTCAGCAACTGTTTGCGTGCTACTTCAATCTCCACAAAGTGGTCCAGCACAAGCTCACACCGAACGGCCCGACATACGACACTGAAGACGTCGACTTTCTGGCATGCGATCATCCCGACTTCCATCCCACCGATGTCTTTGAAGATGCGGATGGCAGCTTACTGATCGTCGACACCGGCGGCTGGTACAAGGTCTGCTGCCCAACATCTCAATTGGCAAAGCCCGATGTGCTGGGTGCGATTTATCGAGTCCGCCGGAACAATGCTCCTTCAATTGCTGATCCGCTCGGGGCAGAAATTGCCTGGGCCAAAGCCGATGCTACAAAGCTCACGGCGCTGTTGAAAGATCCTCGTTTGTTCGTCCAACGCCGCGCGACAGCGGAATTGCGAAAGATGCAGGATACGGCTGTCGACGCACTTTCCGCCGTCGTCAAAGCGAACGAATCACCCGAAGTACGCCGGCGCGCAGTCTGGACATTAGCCGGGATCAGTACTCCCGCTGCAACGGCAGCAATCGCGCCAGCATTGAATGACAAAGACCAAACTGTGCAACAGGCGGCAATTCATGCCACAGGTCTGGCGAGAAATCAAGCAGCTGCAAAAAAGTTAATTGTGATCGCAAAAACAGGTGAGCCGGGGTCAGCCCGAGCTGCCGCAGAAGCAATCGGTCGACTGCGTGCGGATGAAAACACGATCCAGAATCTGCTGAACCTCACAGCCCAGCTCAAGTCGACAGGTCCGGACGCTTCCGGAGCCCCCGCTGTCGCTGCCGAACGGATTCGCGAGCACGCCCTGATTTATGCCCTGATCGAAATTGGCAACGCCCAGCAAACTCGCACGGGACTGACCTCGACCAACCCTGCGACAATTCGAGCAGCACTGGTTGCTCTGGATCAAATGAAAAAAGGAGGACTGCAGCCAGCCGATGTGATCCATCACATGAGCAGCCAGGATGCCGCTCTGCGAGCCACCGCAGCCTGGATCGTGAATCATCATTCTGACTGGGGCCCGGAACTGAAATCTTACTTCGAACAGCGCCTAGCGAAGGCTTCGGATCTGAGCGAAGCAGATCGCGAACAGGACCGTCAGCTGCTGGCCAGTCTCGCGAATGCTCCGGATATTCAGACGTTGCTCCTGGCCACGCTGACCAACACAAGCAACAAAGCTGCACGCCAACAGTCTCTCGCGGTCATGGCATCAAGTGGTCTGACAGCCACGCCTGCCTCATGGCTGGATGCACTGGCAGAAACGCTGTCCTCGGCCGATCAAGACACATTGCCTCTGGCCATCGCTGCCGCGCAGAATCTTCCTATGCCGAAGGACGGCCATCCTGGTCTACGCGATGCTTTAGCAAAAATCGCATCCGACTCTGACCTG
>CAIJTV010001435.1:0-2121 GCA_903823635.1 uncultured Planctomycetaceae bacterium | reverse complement strand
TGACGGGTTTGTCGATGGGCGGTTTCGGATCATTCGATCTGGCCAGTCGACGCCCGGAATGGTTTGCAGCGGTCGCTCCCATCTGCGGCGCGGCAGATCCTGCGAAGGTTGTTGCTTTGAAAGATATCGCCGTCTGGGCCGCTCATGGAGATGCCGACACTGTTGTTCCAGTCGAACGCAGCCGCAGCGTGGTTGAGAATTTAACGAAGGCCGGTGGTAAGCCGGTGTATGTTGAGTTACCCGGTGTTGGCCATAATTCGTGGACACCAAGTTATTCCGACAATGATGGTCTGGTTCCATGGATGTTTCGACAACGACGACCAGCCGCATCAAAATAGTTCAGCAATTGAAGAATGCCTTACGCCACCGGGTTCACCCCGGTGGTTTAACGGCTTCTGCACCAGTCAATCCTGACTCCAACAACAACGACTTCCCGCCGCGAGTATCCGCCGATGTCAATTTTCCGATTTACCTTGGCCGCTGCTATCGCCTGCTGTTGCGTTGCCCACACTGGAGAGGCTTTCGCTCAGTCGAAGCAAACGATTCGTTTCGATCAGCAGGTACGGCCGATCCTGTCGAACCATTGCTGGAGTTGCCATGGGCTCGATGAAGGCAGCCGTCAGGGTAATCTTCGCCTGGATGTCAGAGACAACGCGATCGCTGCGGGAGAAAGTGGCGAGCTGGCAATCGTGCCCGGACATCCGGAAAAGAGCCAGTTGATCGCTCGTATCGATTCGCATGATCCCGATCTTCAGATGCCGCCACTGGTCACAAAGAAACCTCTGACTGCAGAACAAAAGCAGATTCTGAAACAATGGATTGCCGAGGGGGCGGAGTATTCCGGACACTGGGCCTTCGAAACTCCTCAAAGGCCGGAACCGCCTGTCATCGCCGATTCCAGGTGGGCGAAGAATCCTATCGATCAATTCATTGCTCATCGGTTGCAACTGGAAGGGATGCAACCGACGGAGGAAGCGGCGCCACATGTCTGGCTCCGGCGAGTCACTCTGGATCTGACTGGCCTGTCGCCATCTCTGGAAGAGTTAGATGCATTCGAAACAGCTCTCACGACTACGACACGTGAAGAGGTATACGCGGATGTCGTCGATCGTCTGCTGAAGTCGCCGCACTATGGCGAACGCATGGCGATGCAGTGGCTGGATGCAGCTCGTTATGCCGACACCAACGGCTATAACAACGATGAAACTCGCACCATGTGGCCTTGGCGGGATTGGGTTATCAACGCCTTTGCATCCGGAATGCCGTACGACCAGTTCCTTACGGAGCAACTTGCCGGGGACCTGCTTCCGAATCCGACGATCGGCCAACGAGTTGCCACCGGATTCAGTCGCAATCATGTGCTCACCACCGAAGGCGGCATCATCGAAGAAGAGTATCACGTTGAATACGTGGCGGATCGAGTTCATACGACGTCGACCGTGTTCCTGGCCATGTCCATGCAATGCGCGCGATGTCACGATCACAAGTATGACCCGATCTCTCAGCGTGACTATTATCAGTTTGCGTCGTTCTTCAATAACGTGCCTGACAAAGTTGTTTCCTACAACAAAGCTCGAATGGCTGAACCGCTGTTGAAAGTGCCATCGCCCGAGCAAACGGCTGAATTGCAGAAGATCGAGGCGCGGCTGGTTGAGATTGATCAGGTCCTCAAGGATCGAGCTGCCAATGTTGGCGAAGAATTGAAGGCGTGGGAGGCGTCGCTGACGCCCGAACAGATCGCATCAGCCGGGCCGATTGGTCTTCGCAGTCATCTGCCGCTGGATGAAGCGGAAGGAGAACTGGTCGGCAATCGAGTCATCGCGGAGCAGTCCGGAACAATCAAAGGCAGTGTGCTCAGGAAGCCCGGCCGATTGGGCCAGGCTCTGGAATTTGACGGTTCAAACTATGTCGACGCAGGGCAGATTGGCGACTTCGATAACACCGACAAGTTTTCAATTTCCGTTTGGATTCACCTTACGTCCAATGACATCGGCACCGTGCTTTCGAAGATGGACGACGACAATGCCTATCGTGGCTACGACCTGATGATCGACGGCGGCAAAATCGCCGCCCATTTCGTCAGTCACTGGCCGGACAATGGATTTCGGATTGCTTCGAAGA
>CAIJTV010001434.1:0-8703 GCA_903823635.1 uncultured Planctomycetaceae bacterium | reverse complement strand
GAGGTTGGACGAAATCTGGACTCGAACATTGATGCCGGTTGGCTATGGAAAGGTCGTCGAGTTTACATGTTTGATGGATCGACCGTTTCCATGCCTGATCCGAGCTGCTTGCATGGATCAACCAGCTTCCGGCATCGCGTTGATTAGCCACAACAAACTCCGAAGCCCCGAGCCTGGGATCTTAGCTTCGATTGAGTTCAAAAGGAGTTCAGCAGTGACCAAAGAGGGACGGGAACTCAAACGTGGTAAGGCCTTCACCCTAGATCCACTCAGCATTTCCGGAAATCGATGGACGGAAGTTTCCAGCGACGGCTGACATGCTGTCGGAATCCTTCAGCTTTTTGGCGAAGGCAGTTTGCGGGATTGGGGCCGATGGACATCAGTTCCAGCCAAAGGGCGTCATCGAGCTGGATCGCATTGACGTGTCACGACGCAGAACGACTGGGTTGAGTCTGGCGTCCAACCAAAAAAAAGCCCGATCAGCGGTAACTGATCGAGCTCAGATGTCTCCAAGTTTGCGGCCAGGAGTGCGGTAATGATACCTGCCTTGTTGTGCGTCGGCTACACGCCGTTCGGAAAATGTTGTCATCGTGTCCTCAGGGAAGAAACTGAAGGACGCGCCAATGGATGATTCATCGCGACGTATCGAATACCCAAAGAGGCCAGTCTATTGGGCCAACAAAGTGCAGCGGGCATTGATTGAGTCGGAAGCGGTGTCAGTCATTGGACGCGATGCCTGTTGGCTTGTCACGTTCGTTGCTGCCCGGGAGGACATGCTGCGATATTCCAAAGTCCCGCGATGGTGGACTCCGCAGTTGATGGACTCCACAGGATTCACGAACAAGAGAACGTTCCTTTCCGCTCGCAAAGCTGCGGTTGATGCTGGTTGGCTTATCGTGAACAGCGGCGGCAAGGGCGTCGAGGGTGAATACTTCACAAGAATTCCCGGTGCGAAATCGCACCAGCAAAGTGAAGAATCTGAGTCTTCCCGGTGCGAAATCGCACCACATACCGCACCAACAAATGCGCCGCATCCTATTCCCAGTATCCCAGTAACCCAAGAGAGTGAGAGCGCACCGAAACAGAAGGGGAAAGCAGACTCGAGACTGATCGAGTTTTGCCATGAGTGGAACGCCTGGCATTCAGCGGGAATCATTCGCCAGATGATTCGAGACACAAACTCGCCAGGGAAAGGCATTGAGGATGCTTGGAAGCGATCGCAGCGCGACAAAGAACAGCGGGAGCGTCTAAACGACTTACCGGCACTTCAGAAAGCGATTGAGGGAAGCCAGCAATTCCTGAGTGATGCAGGATGGTTCAACGCGGCCGGATTGATCGGCGGGAAGAACTCCAACCGGCTATGGTATGCGGAACAACTGGTGGCGGGGGCATATCTCGATAAGTCCGGCAACGGAAACGCCGGGCGGCCATCCCCTGAAGCATCTAAGGCATGGCAGAAGACACTGGAAGAGATTCGCCAGCATTCCTCGTGGAAGTCTGATGAGATCAGGCAGGCCATAGGAGAGCGAGCATGGCGGGCGTTGAAATCAATCGGCGGAGCAAAGCAGGTTGAACGATGGATCGGTTCTGATTGTTTCGAGCTACGTAGTCTCGAAAAGCGATTCCATCAGGAATTCAGTAAGGGGTGAAGGGTAATGAACGAACGACGACAGGATATTGAACAAGCCATTCTCGGTTCGATGACATTTCTTGAGCAGGCTGCCGAATACGCGATCGGGGAGCTGGCGGAAACCGACTTTCAGAATCCAGCAATGCGGGCGATGTTTCGAGCCGTCTGCGCGATGGCTGAACGAAATGAACCGGCAAACGACATCGAGCTTTTGGCACGGGAGTTAATCCGGCGCGGAGAATTCGAAACAGTCGGCGGGGCGGCTGGAATCGCGGCAGTCCTCGAAGCCGTTCCCCATGCTGCCAACTGCCGGTTTTACATCAACCAGTTGAAGGAATTGATTCAGCGGGAACGACTGCGGGCTCTGAGTGAGCGTCTGAGGGTTCGGGCAGAAGACCAGAGTCTTGAGCCATCGGACACAATTGAAGCGATTCAGAGCCAGCTGGAAGCGATGGCCGGGGGCGATTCGCCAAAGTCCGACATCATCACAGCGGCTGAAGCCTTGGCGGCATACGATGAAAGAACGAACGACGAACGAACCATTCTTCCGGCGGGACTGGACGAACTCGACAGGCTTCTCAATGGCGGGTTTCGTGGCGGGCAACTGATCGTCACTGGCGGGCGACCTGGACTCGGAAAGTCAGCCCTGATGGAACAAGTCGTTCTGAACGCGGCAAGCCATTTCCGGCCCGCGTTGATGGCGTCACTCGAAATGACATCCGGCGAAATGGCAGAACGAGCGCTGCAGACCATTCCCCGGCAACGGTTCGCGGAACTCCCGGTGTTCTTCTCAGAATGCACTTCGTTTGCGAAGCTGCAAAGCGTCCTGAGACTCGCAAAGCGACGGCATCATATCAAACTGGCGGCCGTTGACTATCTGCAACTGATCGAAAGCCCGACAGGAAAGAACGATCTGAGGGAACAACAGGTGGCGGCCATGAGTCGTAAGCTGAAGCAATTGGCCATGGAACTACAGATTCCGATTTTGCTGGGAAGCCAGTTGAACCGCGAATCGGAAAAGCGACACAGGCCGATGCTGTCGGACTTAAGAGAATCGGGAGCGATCGAACAGGACGCGGATATCGTCGTTCTGATCGGCGGCGATGAACGGGGAGATGAACGGGAATTGATCGTGGCGAAACATCGCGCCGGAAAGTGTGGCATTGTGAATGCGAAGTTCGACCGGCCCCGGTTCAAGTTCAGCACCGAACCGTGGACCGGCAAGCTGTGAACCTGCTGGCAGAATTGCCAATGTAAAACGATACTCCCCCAACGCAGGATAGTTCGACGGAACGACAAGCTGGTCAGTCTTGCCAGTTTCCTGCCGTCCCTTCTTCAAGACAAAGCACCGAAAGATAGGTGACCAGTGGCAAGTGTGAACAAAGATTCCAAGGGCTGGCGAATCCTCTTTGTTGATCCAAACGGAGTGCGAAAGCAGATTCGTCCAGGGCGTGACACGAACAAAGCCACCGCCGAGTTCATAGGGCGGCACATTGATCATCTGGTTGTCTGGGTTGCCTCAAAAGGAATTCTCAACAGACAAACGGCTGAATGGCTTGGAGACATCGGTGACAAGATGCACGCGAAACTGGTTCAAGCTGGGTTGGTCGAGAAACGAGTCACTGCTGAGCCGGTGCCCGCCGAACCATCGAAGCCAGTGATTCAGCTTGGGGCGTTTTTGGAGGAGTTCCGAAACGACGGTCTGACAAAGACGGGGGAAAAAGCCGCGGGGCTGACGGTGGTGAAATGGCGTGCCACGATCGACAGTCTTGTTCGGTTCTTCGGGCATGATCGAGACATCAGCACCATCGTCCACGAAGACGCTCATCAGTTTCGCAAGAGTCTCGATGCACGTCGGATCAAGAAAACGAAGGCAAATCCCAAAGGGGAACCACTTGCTGAGAACTCAAAGCGAAAACACATGGACTGTGCCAAGGTGTTCTTTAACGGGGCAAAACGTCGGGGACTCGTGACCGTGAACCCATTTGAGCACCAAGTCTCCAGCACCCGCCCCAACAGGGCTCGGGACTATTTCCTCACTCGAGACGATACGGAACGAATAATTGCCGTCTGTCCGGATGCTGAATGGCGGTTGCTGGTGTCTCTGTGGCGATACGCTGGCCTGCGGAAAATGGAAATATTCCAATTGACGTGGGGAGATGTCCTCTGGAATAAAGGCAAGATGCGAGTTCAGATCACAAAGACGAAGCACCATGAAGGCAAGGACATTCGGTATGTTCCGCTTCGCGACATTCGACAGTATTTGCAGGAGACGTTCCAAGCCCAGTTGACCGACGGGGCTTCCTCTCTGCCTGCGGAACAGAAGATCATCAGCCGATTTTCTGAATCCAACAGCAATCTAGATAAGCCGTTCAAGACGATACTTCACCGCGCAGGCCTCGTCCCTTGGCCGAAGCTGTTCCAGAATCTGCGGTCGAGCTGCGAAACGGATTGGCTCAATGAAGGCCACCCGGCCCACGTTGTCGCGGGTTGGATCGGACATTCGGTGAAGGTGCAGCGGGATAGCTACGCCCAAATCACTGATGGGCATTTCGAACGATTCAACAGCCACCCAAGATCGACGCCCAAAAGTGGCACACCAGGTGGCACAGTTGGCGCGGGCAATGACGGGAAACGACAGGAAATCGTTGTGCCACTGAGTGTGCCACTTCTCGCAAAACACGAAAAAACCCCGAAAACACTAAGTGTTTCGGGGTTTGAGGTAGCGGCGGCCGGACTTGAACCGGCGACACCCGGCTTATGAAGCCGGTGCTCTAACCAACTGAGCTACGCCGCCAAATCGCTGAGTACTGCTTCGGCATTGAGATGATAACCTCTGGTGCCAAATTTGCCGAAATTCGAGTTCCTGTGTTTCCATAGGACACAGGCAGGAACGTCGAGTTCGCGAGCGAAAGAGTTTAGCAGAAACCGCCGGGCCGACAACCGTCTGGAATCAATTTGCCGAGCAATGCGAATGGATGCGCGGCGGCGTTTCGATTTCGATGCCCCGAGCGAAAACGACTGGAGCAGTTTTCAGGTTGAATCGGGTATTCTGGTCGACGGGAAATTCCCCGGGACGGTTTCATTGTTGGACTCACGCGGCCTTCGTGTGCCGGCATGAACCACAGTCATACTTTACTCAACGGAGCGGCGGTTTTTGCCTGTTCGGTTTGTCAAGCAGAGCTTACGCAAACGGAACGAGAAACTCTGACGGTCGTTCAGGTTGTTCGGTGTGCAATCAGACAAACGGTTCGGAGGGCATTCGGCCCCACCCCGAACGGTCAAGTCTTGTAAACGTGGTCGACGAAGAGAGGTACAGGTTTGTGCGTCTCTCGTGCGCTCACGTTTCACTCAGTTAGAACAGTCGAGGTAGAGGCAATGAAAAGGCTCATGCTGGGAGCCGCTGCTGCAGTTACCGTACTGCTGAACAGCGGTGTGTTGATGGCCGGACTACTCGGAAAGGGTGGTTACTCCGGTTGTGCAACATCCGCGTGTTCACCATGCGGAGATTTTGTGGCAGCTCGGTGCGGTAACGGCCCGCAATGTCAGATGGTTCAGGAAACGATTTGGGAACCGCAGCAGTATACCTGCACGAAGACTGTGTACGATCAGTGCACTGAGTCTATCCCGGTCACCTGCACCAAGAACGTTTATGAAACATGCTACCGTGATGAGTGCTACACGGTTTGCAAGCCGGTCTACACGACCTGCTACAAGACCTGCACTTACAACGTCTGCAAGCCTGTCTACCAGACATGCTATCGCGACGTGACCTGCCGCGTTCGCAAGCCGGTCTATCAAACCTGCTACCGTGAATGCTGCTATACCGTCTGCAAGCCGGTTTATCAGACATGCTACCGCACTGTCTGTTACAACGTCTGCAAGCCGGTTTACCAGACATGCTATAAAGATGTCTGCTGCACGACGTACAAGACCGAATCCGAAACCTGCTACAAAGACGTCTGCTACACAGTTTGCAAGCCGGTTACGGAAACGCACACTGAAGACGTTTGCTGTGGCGACTGGATCACAGAGACGAAATGCATTCCTGGTCCTGTCGTAAAGAAGTGTGTTGTTGACCCTTGCAATCCATGCTGCACAAAGACGGTTTGCGTTCAGTGCCCATCACGCACTGTCACTTGCCGCAAGTGGGTTCCAAAAGTCGTTCAGAAAACTGTGACCTGCACTCGGATGGTTCCGGAAGTCTGCCACAAGCAGGTTCCTTACACCATCTGCCGTCAGGTTCCTGTGACCACAACGAAGAAGGTTCCTTACACGACCTGCACGTTCACACAGGAAACATGCACCAAGCAGGTTCCTTATACAACCTGCACAATGACACAGCAGACCTGCACGAAGAAGATTCCTTACACGACCTGCAGCTGGACTGAGCAGTGCATTACCCGCCGAGTTCCTTACACAACCTGCAAGATGGTTACAGAATGCTGCACAAAGCAGATTCCTTACACCGTCTGCAAAATGGAACAGCAGACCTGCACTCGCAAAGTTCCTTACACAACCTGCCGTCAGGTTTGTGAGACACGCACTGTGACTCGTACCAAGTGCGTTCCTCGCCAGGTTTGCGTAACGATGACTCGCTGTGTACCACGAGTTGTATGCCGACCAGTTCAAACATGCTGCGACCCATGCTCCGGTAACGGTGCTTGTGGTAACGGCGGATGCGGAACGGGTGCTGCTTGCGGCGAAACTGCGATGGCTCCGGTTGCTGAACCAGCCGCTCCTGCTCACGTTGAAGCTGCTCCAGTCGCTCAGTAATGCGAAGTAGATCGATCTGGTCAGACGATTTTCAGTGGAGGGTGGTTCAAAAGAGTTGATATCCAGCAGTCACTCAGGTGAATTGTCTGGGCCACTGAATGACAAAAATCGAGAAGGGGACCGTGATTCACGGTCCCCTTTTTGCGTTGATGCCGTCAGTATCGAATTATTCAATCAGCAGCGGCTGACTCATGATTCCATCGACTGTCACTGGAGCGTTCCCACGCAGTGCATAGCGAGTCGTGTAAGGGGCCGGCTGAACTCGCAGGTAGCGCTGGCTGGGGCCGCCAGTCAGTTTGACGGCCATGATTCGCACACCCACGAATCTTGTGATCGTGAATTGAGCATTATTTCCGGGTCCGGAGACTTCGATAAAGATCGGGATCGCGCGAACATGCCCGATAATCGACTTCAATGCGCTTTCGATCCCGGCACTGATCCCTGTGTCGCCGTTGAGGAAAAGAACTCCAGCCTCATTGAAACGCAGCTCTCCATTCGGGAACCAGTTAAGATCGCTGGCGTTGATGCCGTTCTGGATCTGCCGTTTCAGATCGGCAGTGCTGTTGTTGGGCGAGCCAATATCCACCGTGCCGCGATTCCCTGACGGCATCGCACTGTTGGCATCAGGGTAGATGTTCACCTCAGGAATACCATCAGCGCTGTTGGAGACATTGCCAGTCATCGAATCATAGCGATGCTGGTCAGAGAAGCCGGAGTTTGTCTGGTTATAGATTTGAGCGAGTAACGAGTTCCATGTCGTGAGGTCCAGCGCGATTGGCAGGATGTCAATTGAGGCCGTCGAATCTTCCGGCAGATAGAAACCTGTTGTGGGGGCAATGGACGCGACCGCGCGAGCCTCAACGTCGAAGGAGTTGTGTCCGAGTATCTGTGCAAAGACGGCACCGAGAGGTGCATTCGCCGCAGTGGTTCTTCGTACGGTGACTTCGACCATGTTGTATGGAGATACTTCCCATTGCAGATCCCACTTATTTGTTGTTGAGTTCCAGGAACGACATCCAAAACGGACGTCGCGCTCAGCTGAAAGTTGAGTTGACTTGATATCGCCGGAGCGAAACCTGGCTGTCATTTCGGTGGCTGCGTCTTCGGCCTCACTGGCCGCATAGTCGGAAGTACGTGTCGCGCCCGGACCAAGCCCGCTGATGAGTTCCTGCATTGCAGCGTGTGCTGCAGAATCAGCAGCGTTCTGCACTTGCCCTTTCGTAACATTGACCAAAGCAAAGTCGACGGTGAAAGCGGCGATTCCAATGACGACCACCATCATGACGGCCGCGAGTACGATCACTGTACCACGGCGATTGCAGCGGGTGTCGTAACGGCGGATCGCTGGTCGGGCTGCGTAAATCGACTTCATGGCCTGTCTCCTGTTGATAACGTCCACAAATGCGTACTTAAGAAAGGGAGTGAGAAAGTCAGACGGCGGTTCATTTCGCAGTTGGCGTCAGGTACCGCTCGGAGCCTGATCCTCGGTAATGTCCATCGTGTAGTCCTCAGGATTCTCCTCGTAGACTGCACGAGCGACATCCTCGACTTTCAGCTGGTAGCGATGGAGCACCCGATCGGTCGTGTCTGTGACCACATCACCATTGTCGAATGTCTTGCGTGTCGTGTTCAGGTAAAGCAATTCAACTCGATGGGCACCGAGATTGACGCACGTGTTTTCTGTGGAGAATTCAGGGGTATAGTCTTCAAGCGTAGATTCCCCGTCGGTGACATTGACAGCAACAGGGCTCTGCGCAAATTGGCCCCAGGTTCGTGAGGTTCCGTTGAGTAGTTCGAAGCGAATACCGGTCTCGGTTAACTGCATGGCGACTGTGTATTTCAGGCTGTCATTAGACCGACTCAGCGTGGCTGTGCGGTTCGACTGTGCGGTCCCGATTAAGCCCGATCCACGCCGGACCTGAACCTGAAGGCCACCTTCATTAAATGTAGGCTGATCACGATGGTTGACCTGAATGAGTCCGAATACTCCCGTCGTGGATTGTGATGGCGAGATGACATTCAGAATTTGTGGAGACGATGTTGAGGGATCCGGTTCAGCAATCAACGCGACCCAGTCTTCTTCGATGCGAACCAATCGTCGCTCACGATCATCCGCATGTGTGGTTGTGGACGCGTGGCCTAAGATAAGGCCGATCAACGCCATTCGAATTAATGATAATACAGTGGTCTCCGGTGTGCTCAGTGCAACGATCAGTGGGTTGCTCTGGTCTGGAATGTTCAATGGAAATCGCATTGAGCGGCTCCTTTTGTTTGAGGAATGGATTTGGCTTCGAAGG
>CAIJTV010001433.1:0-3507 GCA_903823635.1 uncultured Planctomycetaceae bacterium | reverse complement strand
GGTTTCTGGTTTTGCCAGCTACAAGGGCGACAGCGGCACGAAGGCACGCACTTATGGTGCATCCTACAGCGACCAGGCCGACGCCTGCGACTGCGACAGCAACATGAGCATCGTTTGCAACGACTCAGGCGAAACTAGCAAGTAATTCGCACAGGATCAGCACGAATTGAACATCACGACGAGGCAGAGCCGCATGGCTCTGCCTTTTTTCGTTGGATTAGAAAAGCGTTCAGGAATCAATCGTGCGGAGTATACTTCGGGGCAGTTGGCGATTGGTTCCTGAACCCTTTTGAGAACTCGTTGAGCGGCACTTTTTGCCGAATGATTGATTTTGCAACGATTGCATCTGCTTTCCCGGTCGCCCACGACGCACTTCCTGCCGAACTGAAACGCTGGTCGCTCGTGTCTTCGACAATGACACCACAGAGACGACTGAATCGCGTTGACGCCACAAGCCAGCACAGACTAATTTCTCCTCAAAGCAGGACTCTGCACAAACAAAGTCTTCGTTGAGCTGACAACTTCGCTTCATCCCAGTGTGAGTTGTGAGTCATCCCAATTCCGACAGATAAAACGGTCGCCGTCTTTCCAATCAGACGGCCTTCCGGGGCATCCTCCCTCTGTTGACTTGCGGTTCACCGAGAGAAATCTGGTTCGGCAGTGTGATCAGAACTGACCACTGATCCACTGTCGGCAATCAGATCTTCAAAAAACTTTGATCTGTGCAGCGTTTGAAATGCTCGACTGTTTCTTCTCTTTCCGGGGATTGAAAACTGTCGAAGCGATCATCTGCTTTTGTTTTCCCTTCTTATCCCGCAGTAGCGTTCGACCACTGATGACTTTCCGAGCATCAGGGCTTCGAGGGTTTACTGTCCTGTCAATAACGGTATTCGCATTGAAGGAACTGCGACAGCAGCATCCACAATGCCAGTGCGCCCTTCCTGATTTCTCCTGTTTCATGAGTCTATAACCTGCTATCCGCAGGCCCGGATCTCCATGCGCGGGCGAAATGTCCTGCAAATCTCCTGACAGTCGTCATTTTCCAGTGTCGACGGAGTTTTCCCATGTCGAACCTCGCCCAGCCTCCTGCTGCTGAAGGTCTTCGCACCTCTGCGCCTCCTTCGCAATTCGACAAATCCATTCTCGTGATACTCAGGGCACCGCTGTGCTGCCTGCTGATTTCGTCACTGCTCTGCGGCTGCGCGTCCGGGCTGATGTCGATGCCAGGTGCGGCCATGATGGCGAGTCGATTTTCGAAGGCGGACGAGAAGAAAGAGGAAGAGGAAAGCAAAAGCAAGAAGAAGAAACGTGACAAGGACGAAGATAACGATTTCGGCAACCACATCGATACACCCTTGCTCCTGGAGTACATGAGCGTTCAGGGTAATACGATGATCGTGCTCCGCGGAGTCGGTCTTGTCACTGGACTGAACGGGACTGGTGGTGATCCTTCGCCGTCTGCGTTGCGAACTCAGCTGCAGAATGAGATGAATCGCCGTGGCGTGAAAGACTCAAAGAAGATTCTCGCATCACGTGACACCGCGATGGTTGTCGTCACGGCCTACCTGCCCGCCATGGTGAGGAAAGGTCAGCGGTTCGACGTTCGCGTCGCACTGCCGCCGAACAGTAATGCCAAAAGCCTCAAAGGTGGCTGGCTGCTCGAGACACGCATGTTTGAAGAGCAGAATGTTGAGGGCCGGGGATCACTCAAAGGTCACAACTATGCGGTGGCCGGCGGAGCGATCCTGACCAGCCTCGGCGTGAAAGACAATCGCGAGGAACGTCAGGCGGAGTTGATGTCGGGAGCCATTCCCGGGGGAGCCATCTCGTTAACCGATCGCGATCTCAGCATCATCCTGCGAACCGAAAAACGCGGCAGTCGCAACAGTCTGCGAGTCGCCGAAGCAGTCTCAGAGCGATTCTATCGATACAACAAGTATGGACAGCGTATTACCTGTGCCGAAGCCAAAGACGATGCTCGCGTCGTTTTGAAAACGCATGACCAGTACATCAATAACTTTCCTCGCTATCAGGCGGTGATTCGGAATCTGGCATTGAACGAATCCGATGTTGCACGTCGCATGCGAATGGAAATGCTGGCCCGTGATATTCTGGATGTGGAAAAATGTCAGAACATCGTATCCGGTGTGGCCGCCTGCCCGACAGCTCTGCAATTGGAAGCCATTGGCGACGAAGCCATACCGTTCCTGACAGATGCACTGGAGTCGGACAGCTTTGATGTTCGCTTCCAGGCGGCTCAGTCGCTGGCCTATCTGGGCAACGCGGAGGGTGTCGAGATCCTTCACGAGGCTGCTCGTAATCAGCCCGCGTTTCGCGTTTACTCACTCGTTGCCTTGTCTGTTGTGGACGATGCGGACGCTGTTCTGGCCCTGCGACAATTGATGAGCGAGCAGGCCCTCGAAACTCGGTACGGAGCCTTCCGAGCTCTCAAAGAACTTGATCCTCACGATCCGTCTCTCAATCCGATCGAATTCGAGAACCGCTTTACGGTGTATGCAATCGATTCGACCGGTGAACCGATGGTTCACGTGACTCGACGCCGTGCTCCGGAGATTGTGCTGTTTGGGACTGAGCAATCGTTGCGGCTTCCAGCTGTGCTGAACGCCGGTCGCAATATTCGCATCATGGGCGAAACCGGTCAGCATGAAGTGGAAGTCATCTACTATCAGCTCAATGCCGAGCCGAAACGCCACAGAGTCCCCAACCGCATGATCGACATTCTGCAAACATGCGGAAAACTGGGTGCGACTTATCCGGACATCGTTCAGATGATGATCGAAGCCGAACAGCAGCATAACTTTGTCGGCCAGTTCGGAATCGATCGCCTGCCTCAGGCCGGTCGTCTCTACACAAAGAACACCGAAAGCCAAAGTCCTGCTGATGAAGAGGATGCGAAACGCATCGGGAATTCCAAAATGATTCCGGAACTCTTCGACGAACTGGATGAAGAAGAACTGAAGGAAAATGAGTCTGAAGAGAAGTTGATGAATCTGAACTTTGAAGAAGTCCGCAAGGAAGACGCAAAGCAGAGCAAAACGCCAGGAGGATCAAAGCCCGGCGAGGACTCCGAAGAAACTGCGGAGCAGGATTCAGAAGCGACTTCCGAAGAGAGTTCGAACGACGATGCCGATTCAGAAACCCCCGTATCCAAAGATCAATCAGCAGACGCTGAATCGGTGAAGACAGACGCTGAAGACTCAGACTCAGAGGAATCGACAACAGAAGAGTCGGACGCTCTGGAAGGGGCTGAGCCCGAAGCTGCGAAGAAGTCACTCAGAGAACGACTGTTCGGAAAAAAGAAATCCTCTGTCAGCGGTCTGACAGAGCCTGCGGAATAAAAACGTCTGACGAGAATCGACTGGCAGATTTCATCCAGACAATCTGCTCAAATGACATGTACCCTGAATCGCTGCTCAGGCAACGAAAACCAGGTCAAGGATAACGGTTAATGCTCAAGTCGCTCGAACTCTTTGGATTCAAGAGTTT
>CAIJTV010001432.1:0-2975 GCA_903823635.1 uncultured Planctomycetaceae bacterium | reverse complement strand
TGTCGATCGGGAGGGAGCAATCCGGCCAGTCTGACGATCAGGACAGCCACACAGGCGACGATGAGACCTCCGAGCGTCCAGCGGTGCAGAGATCGAGCAAAGCTGACCGTTCGAAGACGTGCCTGCACGCGGTTCAACAGAGTCAACGCTACAGGTTCAGACGACATCTCAATCTCCAGATTTTTGGACGCCGGACCGTTCAGGCAAACCGGTTCTTGCTGACGACAGTCTACTTCCAGATCACAAGTCGATCAATCAGATCCACGGTACGCAGCGATTTGTCTGAGTTTTTCGCCGTCAGCCCCATGTTTTTGGCATGAAGCGAAGCCTTCTGCCCGATTGACGGACTCCGCGTGACAAAAAAACGGCTTCCGATCAGAATGTGAAGACAAAAGAGGTTTTGAACAGTCGTGATGTTCGAACCCATTTTATATCGGCGGTTAAACATAAACAGCCCCTGCCAGAAATCTCGAACTTCCTCAATCCAATCTTCTGAATAGTCAGGCTTTATTCTCGTGGCAAATCTGGAACCTCTGCTTCGTCTGCATCCGTCCGACAACCTTGCTGTGACTCGCCGTGCCGTAAAGGCCGACGAGATCGTAACTCTGGATGGGCAGTCCATTACGATTGCCGAAGCAATTCCAGCGAACCACAAGGTCGCGATTCAACAGATCGCCAAAGGCCAGACGATTCGAAAATTTGGCCAGCCGATTGGTTCGGCTGTGACACCGATCGCTGTGGGACAATGGATTCATGTCCAGAACGTCTGCATTGAACGTGAGCAGGCTGGCTACGAATTCTGCACTGAGATCGTACCGCCTCCAAAACCCGCAGAGCCGCGAACCTTTATGGGCTACCGTCGCAAAGACGGCCGCGCGGGAACCAGGAATTATATCGCCGTGATCAGCACCGTGAATTGTTCGGCGACGACGGCAAGATACGTGGCTCAGGAACTCGCCAAGTCTGACCTGAGCAACTATCCGAACATCGACGGAGTGATACCGATCGTTCACAAGAGCGGCTGTGCGTTCGCCTACAACGGTGAAGATCACCACTTGCTGAACAGGACACTCGCCGGCTTCGCGCGGCATCCGAATATTGCGGCCTGCCTGGTGCTTGGGCTGGGCTGCGAGACGGCTCAGGCCGGACATCTGCAGGAAACTCAGGGTCTGGTTCAGCTTAGCGGAGCAAAGCGGCGTGAGCCGGATGATTCGTTACCGATGGTGCTCAACATCCAGGAAGTTGGCGGAGTTCGCAAAACAGTGGACCGAGCTGTCGGTGTGCTTCGCGAACTGCTGGCCAATGCCAACGCAGTGAAGCGCGAACCGATTCCGCTGTCGGAGCTGATTCTTGGTCTGCAATGCGGCGGTAGCGACGGTGCCAGCGGCATCACCGCGAATCCAGCGTTGGGAGTGGCCAGCGATCTGCTCGTCGCACATGGCGGGGGTTCTGTTCTGGCGGAGACTCCGGAAGTCTACGGAGCCGAACAGTTGTTGCTGCGTCGGTCCGTGAATCGTCAGGTCGCCGACAAGCTGCTGGAACGAATTCACTGGTGGGAAGAGTACGCTCGCAAGAATAACGCCTCGATCGACAACAACCCTTCCTATGGCAACAAGCAGGGCGGACTGACGACCATCATCGAAAAATCACTCGGAGCTGTGGCTAAGGGCGGGACTGCTCCTTTGCAGGCCGTTTATCAGTTTGCCGAACCAATTACCGAGCGCGGCTTCACGTTCATGGATACGCCGGGTTACGACCCGATCTCTGTGACCGGACTTGTCGCCGGCGGCTGCCAGGTCGTTGTCTTTACCACAGGTCGCGGAAGCTGTTTTGGATGCAAGCCGGCTCCGACGATCAAGGTGGCCACGAACTCCGTGATGTACAACCGCATGCGAGATGACATGGACATCAACGCCGGTTCGATTCTGGAAGGGGCCAGCGTAGAATCCGTCGGGAAGGAAATCTTCGAGAGCATCATTGCGACGGCCAGTGGACAGAAAACTCTGAGTGAACAACAAGGCATCGGTGACGAAGAGTTTTGCCCGTGGATGCCGGGGCCAATTTTCTGACAATGGTCGCGGGAATTACAGGTTCATTATCGAAACGATCAGTCCGCTGAGAAAATCTTCAGAAATCATCGACTCTTCGCACGTTCGACCGAGGTTGAACGTGCAGAGGTACTGGTTGTTTCGTGGCAGGCTGGTTTTGTCCCCATTTGAATCTGTTTAGAAACTACCATTTTGGAGTCAAATGATGTCGTTTCGATTCAGCACTCCCGGAGTTCTCGCAGGTCTGATCGTTGCTTTTGCGGCATCATTCGTTGGTGCTTCTGAACCGGAGGATTCCGCCTCTGTCGCCGCTGCCATTGATCGTAGTCTGTTTGGAGAGTCGGTTGATTCCGCTGCTCCCCTCACGGATGACTCAACTTTTCTCCGGCGAGTTATGTTTGATATTGTCGGACGCCCGGCGACTCCCGGCGAGATCACCGCATTTGGGCTCAATCCGTCTGAATCACGCCGAACCGACCTGGTTGACGAACTCCTGAAGTCCTCACAGTACGGTGAAAACTGGTCGCGTTACTGGCGTGACGCCATCTTTCGCCGCGCGACGAATATGCGTGCCGGGATCGTGCGGCCGGCGTTCGGCGACTGGATGACCAGCCAGTTGAATGAAGGCCAGGGCTGGGATGAAATCACAACGTCGCTGCTGACAGCCAGTGGCCCGGTCAACAACAACGGCGCGACGGCATTGATCTTTGCTCATGAAGGTGTCGCGGAAGAAGTGGCCGCTGAAGCCTCCCGTTTATTTCTGGGAGTGCAGATTCAATGCGCGAACTGCCACGATCATCCCTGGGACAGTTGGAAACGCAATCATTTTCATGAATTCACCGCGTTCTTCCCTCGAGTCAGCGTCCAGCGTGAGCGAGGTTCCGACAACATGTTCGACTATGAGATCACTTCGGTGAACGCCAGCCG
>CAIJTV010001431.1:0-2088 GCA_903823635.1 uncultured Planctomycetaceae bacterium | reverse complement strand
GAATCTGGACGCGGTCAAATCGTTTCACAGGAATTATCTCATCCAAAGTTTTTGCCGGGCGTCTCTTTCGTGAGAAGCCGACTTAGGGGCTCTAAACTATCGTGGATCGCGGACTTTGCCGTGTTTGAGTGAACCGGAAGGCAGAATTCTTTGTCTTCGGTTGAAGCGAAGCACAACAGTCTGCCGAAATTGTCGCGTGGAGTTCTTGAAAAGATGGGTCGAAGGCTGTAGTCTTCCGCCTGTTCAGCCGCAAGGCAAGCGAGGGGTCGTAGCTCAGTTGGTTAGAGCGCCAGCCTGTCACGTTGGAGGCCGCGGGTTCAAGTCCCGTCGACCTCGCTTTCAAAAGCCTGTGTTCTCGAAAGAGACCTCAGGCTTTTTTTACGGACCAAAAGCACCTCCAGCGGGAGTTTCCAACCGTGCCCACCGCGCCTTTTCATTTTGAGCCCCTGTTTGATCTGGGCAGGGATGAAACTCATTACCGCCTGCTGACTTCCGAGCATGTCAAAGTTCGCTCGTTCGAAGGGCAGGAAGTGCTCTGCGTCGATCCTCAGGCTTTGACTCTGCTGAGTTCTCAGGCCTTTCACGATATCAACTTCTTTCTGCGGCCTGCTCATTTGAAGCAGGTGGCCGCGATTCTGGACGACCCGGAAGCCTCCGAAAATGACCGCATGGTCGCATTGACGATGCTGAAGAAAGCGGATGTCTCCAGTGCCGGAGTTCTTCCGTTCTGCCAGGACACCGGGACCGCCACGATTCTGGGCAAGAAGGGCCATGCCGTCTGGTCCATCGGCGACGAAGCCGCATTGTCCCGAGGCGTCTACGATGCCTACACGGAGAACAATCTGCGTTATTCGCAGAATGCCGCGTTGAATATGTGGGACGAAAAGAACACCAACACCAATCTGCCGGCGCAGATGGATTTGATGACCGTTGACGGCAACGACTACAAGTTTCTGTTCGTTGCCAAAGGCGGCGGATCGGCGAACAAGTCGTTTCTGTTTCAGGAAACGCGAGCCGTCCTGAATCCGAAATCACTGGTGGAATATCTGACCGCGAAAATGGTGACGCTCGGCACCGCTGCGTGCCCGCCTTATCACCTCGTGTTCGTCATCGGCGGAACCTCCGCCGAAGCCACGATGAAGACCGTGAAGCTGGCGTCCACAAAGTATCTCGATCATCTGCCAACGACCGGCAACGCTTCCGGTCGAGCGTTCCGAGACGTTGAGCTCGAAGCCCAGATGCTGGAGTCGGCTCGCAAGTGCGGCATCGGTGCTCAGTTCGGCGGGAAGTACTTTGCATTGGACGTACGAATCATCCGGTTGCCGCGACATGGTGCTTCATTGCCGATCGGCATGGGCGTATCCTGCAGCGCGGATCGACAGGCGAAGGGCAAAATTACGAAGGACGGAGTTTACCTGGAACAACTGGAGTTTGAACCGCTCAAGTATATTCCGGAACATCTGCGGCATCGCAAAGACGACAGCGCCGTGCGAGTCGATTTGAATCGCCCGATGAAAGATATTCTTGCCGACCTGAACCAGTATCCCGTAACGACCCGATTGCTGTTGTCCGGTCCAATTGTGGTGGCTCGGGATATCGCCCATGCCAAGCTAAAAGAGCGTCTCGATGCCGGACAGCCGCTGCCGGAATATTTCCGTAACCATCCTGTTTACTACGCCGGCCCTGCCAAGAAGCCTGAAGGTTATGCCAGCGGATCGTTCGGCCCGACAACGGCTGGTCGCATGGATTCGTATGTCGATCTGTTTCAGTCTCACGGCGGCAGCATGGTCATGATTGCCAAGGGCAATCGTGGCAAGCAGGTGACCGACGCCTGTCATAAGCACGGCGGCTTCTATCTGGGCAGTATTGGTGGACCAGCGGCGATCCTCGCGAAGGAAAATATTCGCAACGTGGAAGTCGTTGAGTTCGCTGAACTGGGGATGGAAGCCATCTGGAAAATCGACGTCGTCGACTTCCCGGCCTTTATTCTGGTCGACAACAAGGGCAACGACTTCTTCGAATCCGTCGGCGGCGGTTGCTCACATTAGTGTCGTGTCTCGCAAGTTCCTTCGTTTAACCCATAGCCCG
>CAIJTV010001430.1:0-2403 GCA_903823635.1 uncultured Planctomycetaceae bacterium | reverse complement strand
GGTGGCTACATTGGCCAGGTGAGTGCTGGCGAGAGCGTTGCTGCGGCCGTAACAGCAGTTGATGACATCGGCAGCGTCGTCGCAGGCAATTCAATTTCTTGCACCGTAGAATCGCAGCATGGGGCCGTGCTCATCGTCACGGCAACAACTGGCGCGATTTCCGGCCAGGTCAAAGCCAAATTGAATGTGGGTGATGTTACCGCCGGTACTGATCGCATTGGGGAAACGAAAGCAGAAACCGGTTCGATTGGAAATATTAAAGCCACTTCGGGCAAGATCGATGGTGAGATCAACGGTCTGAAAGGCATCGGCAACATCACAGCGGGAACAAGCATCCTCAAAAGCATCACCACGGCCGGAGCCGGAGCGAGCATCGGCCATATCCGTGCCGGTGCCGCAACAGCCGGCAACATTCTGGGTGCAATCGCGGCCAACGGCAACATCCTGTCCATTAAAGCAACCGCGGTGAACGATGAAGACTTGCCGTCAGGATCAACTGCCGTCCCAATCGTGGTGGCTCCATTGAACGGTGGGAAACCAGTCAGACAAACCGTGACTTGGCCTAAGGTCTATGCGGGAGGGGATATTGCTGCGACGATTTATGCTGGCGGCGGCATTTTTGATGTGATCGCACACGGCAGAATCGCGAAGAGCATCCATGCTGGCGCTGAACTTCCGAGCGTGCTAGGCTACAAACGAATATCGGCAGACATCACTGCAGGAAAAGGCGGTGTCGCAGTTACCACATACGGTGAATTGCGTGGTGATATCAGTGCACCTGGCTCGTCGCAGGTCTGGGCCTATGACGACATCTCCGGAGGAATTGAAATCGCCGATGGTGGCCTGAGTGTGGTCACGTGGGGATCGTTCTTGTCCTCCAGCGAAGCCGTCAGCAAGCTGGATGCCAAGGTTTGGGCCTATTGCGAAATCGTTGGAGATCGGATCGAGAGTACTCATGGAACAGCCAGCGCCACGGGGCTTGATTCCATCGATACGAAGATTCGCGGAATGATGAGTGCCATAGCAACAACGGGAGGAGGCTTGGCTGGCTCGCTGGATGCACAGACTCTGAATGGATATCTAGCGGCCGCCCAGAATTCGTCGATGTCAATGTCTACCGGAAGAAGCGCTACGCTGAGGATAGATGGCGAGCTTGCCGCAGAGATTAAAGCAGGAGGAGCGACGAAAGCAATTGTCGGCAGCATTACCGGCTCTACCAAAGTTCGCGCCGCCGAGAACTATGCCGCATCAGCCTATATCAATGTTCTCAGGGACGTAGACCATGCAGACATTTACTCTCGTCGTGGCTCCATCTATCTGGAAGCAAGAAACGTTTTACACACGACTGTCACAACGAGTCCGAAAGAATGGCCGATCTGGGATGGTGGAGGCATTGCAATCCATGCCGATGGGAATATCTCTCAGACTGTTGTTGAGTCAAACAAGCTCGCGGCCATCTACGCAACTGGAATCATAGATCAAACCAAAGTCACGGCAACACACGATTCCGTGAGTGTTGCGGGCGTTCGTGGAGTTCAGGGAGAATTTCAAGCTCTGGATGAAGTGGCGGGTGCCGGAAACGTTTCGGTCACGTCATGGGCGCAGATTACAGGACTTGTGAATTCCAAGACCGGTGGCGTCAAGACGCAGGCGTACGGAGGTCAAAACACGACGATCTATGCCGGGCTTTTAGCTAACGTTACTGTCTGGGGCAGTCTTGATGGGCAAATGAATGTTGGCAGTGCCCGAATTCTTGCCCGAAATGACGTGAACTCGACGATTACCGCGACGGGGGAATTTGATGGTTTTGTAGAAGTGATTGCTGGTGGAAACATCACCGGAGCCGTGACAACGAATCTGACCATCAACCCAGGATTTAACCGTAATCGTTATGTCACGCTGCGAGCATTGGGACATGTCACAGGTGGCAGTTTTTGCGAACAACGTCAGCGGCGAATACAAGAGTTTGGCGAAGGGCGTCCTGATCAACGCATTTGGAAGCATGACTGGGCAAGCTCGTGGCCTACAGGACGTGATCGTCTTTGCTGGCCAGAACATATCCGGTGGTGGCAGTGTCGCCGCAGCCACCACGCCGCCTGCCCCGGACGAAAACTCAGCGTTTGCGTCATTTAATGGATCGGTCTACCTCGGTGCTGCTGGCGAGTTGTCCGGCATTGCCGCCTATGCCGGAGTGTCTTTCTCTGGAGTCGCCGCCGGAAACGTCAGCTCGACAAATGTGACTGCACACGGCAGCTCTTCATTGACTTCGTTTGGAGGGATTGCGGCAAGTTCGATTACCACAACCACCGGCGATGTGACGGCCTTTGCGGGTGAGTCGGCCGCTCTGACATTAACGACTCACAACGGAAACATCTCCGTTGTCGCCATCGGCGATCTTGCAGG
>CAIJTV010001429.1:0-1752 GCA_903823635.1 uncultured Planctomycetaceae bacterium | reverse complement strand
TGGATGGATGTCTGTTATCAGAATGGGCCGAGCGAGGTAGGGCTCGATATGGATTCAATTGCGAGAGCCTTTCTGCAGCGAATGTTGCTTGGGGCATTTGCTCTCAATCGCGAAACTCGATGTTTTGTCCAGTTCTCTGGGGAACCCATAAAACACTTTCATGACCTGCATAATGTAGCGAGACTTTCATTGATTAAGGCCAACGCAAGTGGCTTACACAAAGTGGAAGAAGTAAACCAGTTTCAGGCCAGTACAAAGCAGCGGCTCTTGAAAGTAAAATATGGGTTGCATGTTGGTCAAGATATAGAACCATTTTGGCTGGGCGAAAAGATAGGCGAGGTGCCCATGTCCAACGAAATGCTCAGCAGTCTGACAGCTTCATGCGAGGCATGCTTTCTTTTGCGACGAAATGAATCTGGGTTACTGGGGCTGTTGATCTCAGAGTTTCGCGACAGTCTCTCAACGATCATTTGCTCCGCAGCTGGCGACATTGAACTCCGTTCGATCGACTCTACTTCTCCATTGCCCGCTTGGTAGTAACGCTCTCCTCAGAATTGAAGAACGCAGTAACTCGCAGACTCGCTGAAGGGAGGATCACCGAATTTATTTCGTATGTGTCTCGAGAGAATGCATCGTGTGATAGTCGGTTTGAGGCCCTCTGCGCGGAATAGCTCCGGCTACGGAGCGGCAATTGAATAAGTACGATATGTGGGAGAGCATGGCACGGATCTTGATGGATCCTGTAAGTCGAGGAATACCACAATGATTCAGATTTGTATGCGGGGATTGTGCGTTTCCAGCATTCTGCTGGGCCTCTGGCTTGGCTTTGGGAGCAAGTCGTTTGATCTGTCGACACCATCAATCTCGGCAGAAGCGGTAGCAACACCAGCCACTCCGAAATACAAGACCGTCAAGATCCGCGAAATCCAGCCAGCGGGTTACAGGGTTCTCGCAGACAATCCTCAAACGCCGGGACAGGCGACGGGGGACTTTGGTGCGTTTGATCCGAACACTTGGCGGGTTGATCGCTTCCTGATGAGCAAGCCAAATGGCGGTTGGCTCAAGATCGGGTTGGCTCGACCGGTGGCGTGGATTGAGTCGGTCGAACGCAACGACACCGGTCAGGTCTGGCTGGAGTTTGAAGAACTCGGCATCGCCGACTGGGCGACTCTGCAGGGGACGGAACCGTGTCCTTCTGACATCGTCGGCGAAGGCCGTCTTGTCACGGGCACGTTTGAGCATTCCTCGGGCGAAGTGCTGAACCTGTTCATTGCGGGTGAAGCGACTCCCATTGGTTCGACGGCCAATCATCCCTTCTGGAGCGAAGACCGTCAGGACTTCGTGCAGGCCGGATCACTCAACCCCGGCGAACACCTCCGCCTCGCCGACGGCCGCACCACGACGCTCGAACGAACCGAACCCATCGCCGAACAACTCCCCGTCTACAACCTCGAAGTCGACGGCGAGCATGTCTACTTCGTCGGTGAATCCGGCGTGCTGGTGCACAATGCCGGTCCTTGGGACGAATGGAAAATCGGGGAACATGCACTTCAGAACAAGCGCCCTTGGGCCAAGATCTTCGGAGATCGCAAACCCACCTTGGAAGAAATCAAGCCTTACGTTACAGAGGTCCTAGAAAAGAGCCAGTGGCGAAAGATCGATGACTACCGTGGCAAGGGTGGACGGATAATTGGTGAGAAACTGGAAGCCAGCGCGATCGTCGATGGTCATCAAATCTGGGTTACTGCCTTC
>CAIJTV010001428.1:0-1549 GCA_903823635.1 uncultured Planctomycetaceae bacterium | reverse complement strand
CGATTCAGATCATAAAGTCCGTCTGACGGCCCAGAATTTTGTCCACCAGATCCTGGGGGAAATCTACGGCGGGTGACCGTTCAGGATCCAGGTCCGTCGGGTTGATGCCGCAATAGACACTCCATGGTCCAAGATGCCGCCACCGGCCAGCCCGTTTGGGCTCTCCCGGCAAAACCGGGGTTGTGCAGCGATTGCATCCGATTGTGGAAAAACCCTGCTTGTGAAGCGGATTCAGAATCACTTTGTGCTCGTGAATGTAGCCTTCCAACTGCTCGTCGCTGAAATTCGCCAAAGGATTTACTCGCAGGCAGTTCAAACGCGAATCAATTGCCAGGATTGGACAAACGCCGCGTCGGCCACCGTCAGCACGGCGGAGACTGCCAATCAGGGCATCGTAGCGGCCCTTCACGACATCCAGCGGCTCGGATTTCCGCATTTCACAACACTGCTTCTGGCCTTCCGGCGTCAGATACAGAATCCCGTGCTTCTCTGTCTGCTCTTCCATTGTGAGCGTCGGCGTCAGAGTCTCAATCTCCAACCCATAATGCTGCATCAGGCGATCGCGAGTATCCAGCGTTTCCTGAAAAAGCACGCCCGTGTCGACAAATACGACCGGGAGCTTGGCGGGAATTGAATACAGCATGTGACAAATCACATTGCCCGATTCCTGCATCGAAGACATTGCCGCGACTCGTTCGCCAAATGTTTCCTTCGCCCAAAGAATCAGTTCCTGGGGAGAGCGGTCATCAAACGCGCGATTCAACGCCACGAGATCGGCCTGAGTGAGGCGAGCCATGATTCCAATCCGAGTTCCCCCCGGGCAACCCAGGAGTTACAAACGTCCACGATCGCTGCTGCCCCGAGAAATACAGGGCGTCATAAGCACCGAACGCAATCCGGTGCGAATAGTAGCGGGTTTGGAAAACTGGAAAAGCGGTGTTCCGGCTTCAGCCGTGGAAACTGCGGATTAGGCGGAAACTCACGAATAGGGAGTCTTCGGCCGGAAAAACAAAAAGAGCGAAGGCCATAAACCTTCGCTCTTAGTGATTTTTTGAGCGAACAGGCAGATTACCCCAAAGGGGTTGCCGGATTCGCCGTGTCGTATTTTGGCCCCGAATTATCGGGCAGCCGCATCCCACCACCAACGACCGGACTGGCCCACGGGATTGGATTCGATGGCCTTCTTAACAACCTCTGCTGAAACCTCGAAATTTTCCGGGTTCTTGACCACACTTCGCAGGTCGCCACGCACACCGCCCGCAACCTGAACCACGATCTCGCGACCGTTGTAAACTCGGCTACTGGCCGCTGTCATCAATTCGGCTGGCACTTCGACCGGAGCCGGTGAATAACTGCCAGAGGCACTGAGAACTTCCGGCTGCCAGCCCACCTGGCGATTCAGGCCCATTGTATGAACCAGAGCTGTTGCCAAGCCCAAATCAAAGACATTCTGGAGGTCAGCGAACACCACATCCTGACTGGACAATTCCGGCAAATGCTCCGTGAACAAGCGAGCAAACTCCGTATTCGCATTGTCAGCTTTTCCAGT
>CAIJTV010001427.1:0-9634 GCA_903823635.1 uncultured Planctomycetaceae bacterium | reverse complement strand
TCAAAGGGAATCTGGCCGATGTCAGGATTTATCGAGGATCGCTAACTGCGGACGATGTTGCCAAACTTGCAGTGGGCGAGTCTTCTCCGTCAACGAAGAATCCTTAAAAAACTTAGACGAAATTGACCTCCGGAAGTCTTCCAGCGGACTGTTGATTTCATCGTTTAACGACAAGTCGCAGGCGTCGTTGCCGGATTTCGCCTCCGCCTCAGGCTCGCCGTTAAACTTAACGCTCAATACACTTCGAAATCAACAGACTGCCGGCCTTCTGCACGACATCGCAGTGGCTTTTCAATTCAAGTGAAATGAGTCTTTATGCCTCTTGTTCTGCATATGCATGGTGTTTCTCGTACGTTTGATTCGCCAAGCGGCCCGGTTTCGATCTTGAAAGACGTCAGTCTGAAGGTGCTGTCAGGAAGCGCGATTGCGATTCGAGGACCTTCCGGGTGCGGCAAGAGTACTCTGCTTTATCTGGCGGGGACTCTGGATCAGCCGACATCCGGGCTGATTGAGATCCTTGGTGAGAACCCGTGGCGAATGAGTTCCAGTCGGCTCGCATCGTTTCGCAATCAGCATATTGGTTTCATTTTTCAGGACCATCAATTGCTGCCGCAGTGCAGCGTTCTGGAGAACGTACTCTTGCCAACGCTGGCCGGGTTTGATTCCGAAGCCAACATTCGCGCGCGAGCTGAAGCGTTACTGGATCGAGTCGGGCTGGCCCATCGCCTGCATCAGCGTCCGGGAAAATTGTCTGGTGGGGAACGTCAGCGAGTGGCCGTCTGCCGCGCGTTACTGCAAAAGCCTTCTCTTTTGCTGGCGGACGAACCAACGGGAAATCTGGATCCGCAGACGGCGGAAGAGATCGGGACGCTGTTGCTCGAAATGGCCGCCGAACACGATACCGCCCTGTTGTGCGTGACTCATAGCAACGAACTGGCCGAGAGATTTCCGCATTCGGTGTCACTGGCTCAGGGGCGACTGAAGTTTGATGACGCCGTGCTGGCGAAACAGCAGTAGCGCTCGTCGCGTTTTTGAAGTTCCGCAGGATTCGGCAAAGGGCGATTTTCAAAATGTCGACGATTACCCGCGACACTGTTCCGGCCATCTCTGTCACAAACTTGTCGCACGCCTTCAAAGGCCATCAGGCGCTGAGTCAGGTGACCTTCTGCGTGATGCCTCAGACGCTGCACGGCTTTGTCGGGCCCAACGGTGCAGGTAAGACTACAACACTCAAGGCCATCTGCACACTGCTGAAACCGAACTGGGGTGAAGTGGAAGTTTTTGGCCACAGTGTGCGAAACGATTCTGTCGCGGTGCGTCGCCGCATTGGCTTTATGCCCGACCATTTCAGCATGTATCGCCAGATGACAGTCTTCGAGTATCTGGATTTTTTCGCGGCGGCTTATGGCTTACCAGTTCGGCAACGCGACACCGTAATCCATGATGTGCTGACGTTAACCGACATGGAAGGCCGTCGCGATGATCTCATCAGCGGCTTGTCACGCGGGATGCAACAGCGAGTCAGCCTGGCCCGGGTTCTGGTGCATGATCCGGATCTGTTGTTGCTGGACGAACCAGCCAGCGGCCTGGATCCTCGCGCAAGAATTGAGCTGATGGAAATCCTTCGTGAACTGAGGCGGATGGGGAAAACAGTATTTATCAGTTCGCACATTCTGAGTGAACTGGCGGAACTCTGCGACAGCGTGACAATTATCGATCGAGGTCAAATCAAGTTCAGCGGGCCGATGGATATCCTGCTGGAAAGCCCGGACGAGAAACATCTCTACAATCTCAAGCTGGCCACCATCTCCGAAACGGCAATGCAGCGAATCAAGGAATTGCCGGGTGTCGAAACGATTTCTGAACCGGAGTTTGCGACAGGACGTGATTACAACATTCATTTGGCGCCAGCGACATCGGCCAACGAGTTCCTGCGACAACTGCTCACGCTGGATCTTTCGATTACGTCATTCAGTCAGCAGCGACGACATTTGAATCAGGCGTTTATGGACCTGACGACTCGCGGAGTGCGCACGTGATCTCCGGAGTCACAACGCTGTTCAGCTGGACTCTGAAGATGGACTCCAAGTCCATCTACCCGCACATCGTTCGCGCAGCATTTGCGGGGGCGATGCTGTTTGCGATTTCGATGTCGTTTACGGATGTCTTTGGCACTGGCAGCATGGGGCTGCGGTTCTTTGAACTTGTCTGCACGCTGAATGTGCTGATCATTACAGTTTCGGGAATCAGCTATTTTGTCACCGCCGTCACAGAAGAGAAAGACGCCGGGACCTATGCACTGTTGCGTCTGGCCGGCATGAATTCGCTGTCGATTACTCTGGGTAAGTCGACATCGCGACTGGTCAGCTCACTGATGCTGCTTGTGATCCAGATGCCGTTTACGTTTCTCTCGATTACTCTCGGGGGCGTTCTCTGGAATCAGATCGTGGCCGCCTATTTGGCGTTGGCGGCGTGGATGATTCTGGTGGCCAATCTGGCGCTATTCTGCAGCGTGCGGTGCGCGACGTCGGGGCGAGCAGCCGGGTTGGCGGCCACAACCATTGGGATCTTCGTGTTCCTGCCGAGGATCAGCTCGGCGTTCCTTGGAGCCATTCCACCTGGAGTTCTGTCTACTGGCACCATTGCGTTTCTGGGATCGATCCCGGCGGTGTGCTCTAAGGTCTCCGTATTTGATCGCCTCGCAGAGATCCTTGGACTAACCAGTGGGTTCACCATGCTGGGAATCGACTTTTCCACCGGGCTCAACACGATCACCACGGCTTCCATTAAAGGCGAAGTATCAATCGTTGCGGGTCAGTTCTGGTCAAGCCTGCTGACGGCTTTTGTCTTGTTCGTGATCAGCACGGTAACATTGGATTTCTGGTCTGCCCCCGCAGATACGGCAGGCCCCTCGGAAAACAAATCTGTCCGGCGCTGGGCTGTTGGACGTTGTTGGAATCTTTCAATCGCATGGAAAGAGTTTCTCTTCTTCACCGGCGGACGTACATTCGCTATCGCCAAGTTTTTGGCCGGAGGTCTTGTCTTTGCCGGCTTCCGCATGTTTCAGGAAATAGATGGTTATTCAAACGGATTGGCCCTGCGTAGCGACTACAGTTGGTGGGCTTTTCTGACCTTCCTGATGACGCTGACTGCGGAGGTCTTGCTGTACTCGTCCGGATGCTTGTTCTATGAAGTCCGGCAGCAGACACAATCAACGCTGGCGACCGTGCCCATCAGCAGTGTTCGAATTCTTGTGGAAAAATTCGCCGGCTGTGCAATCGCCCTGATCCCCGCGATCGTCTGGATCTTTATTACTTTGATCCTCAGTGACGGTACGATTGTCAGGAACTGTTCAGTAACAATGGTGAGCAGTTATCTGATCATGATGGGTTTCGCCAGCCATCTCGCGGCTCTGCTATCCTTGTACACGCGCTGGGCGGCATTGCCGCTGACTATTCTGCTCGCCATGCCAGCGTTCTTTTGCATGGCAGCTCCGATTCTTGGGCTGACGGCGGTGACTTCCGTTTTTGCACGAAGTCACAATATCGAAGTTACCTTGCTTCTGAGCGGTATCATCAACCTGTTCTGGACATGGATGTTTGTTCTGCTGCCGCTGCAGATCTGGATTCGCGATCGCTGGATTGCTCTGAGTCAGCAGTGACCTTCCCTGGGTGACTCCGTTGGGCGACTCCGGACAGGTCATCCACCGAGCATTATTTTCGGCTACCCCACTCGGGGGCACTGATGCCGGAACGCATCAACCCACCCGAATCACTGCAATCTTCCCGGAACATCGCACCCGATGCTGATGCGAAAATGCAACCGTCTGAAAAATTCTGTTCGGAAATTGCCCCTGTGCTGTAAGCCGCCATGACTTCGCCGGGTTTGCGCCGCTTCAGACATCAGCGAGGGTACACTTAAGCAGTCACGGATCACGGCACCACGCCTGATCAACATTCACCACATCGCACCGACCAGCCAGCCTGCGGAAGAGCACTGCTATGCCCTTCATCACACCTTCCGACGTTTCATCGCGGCCGAATCTCGTCGGACTTGATGTCGTCCGAGTTCTCGCGATGAGCTTGGTCGTAACGCAACACACGATGAGCCTTGCGGGGCGAGAAGATCTGACTTCGCTGGCCGGTCTATCGATCGGTCAATTGGGTGTGGCAATGTTTCTGGTTGTCAGCGGATTTTTATCATTCGAAAGTCGACGGACACCAACAAACTGGCTGACGCAGCGTCTGTGTCGAGTTTACCCGGCGTTCTGGATCGCGATGATCGGAAGTTTTTGTCTGGCCACATTGTCCAGCTACAAGCACGCATCCGTTGGCCAGATTGTGTCACAGATGCTGGGCACTGGGTTGTGGACCCATTCCGATAAGCTTGTGAACTCACCGACCTGGTTTGTTTCTCTCATTCTGACCTGTTACTTCGCTACATACCTCTCCCGACTCATCGAACGCCCTGGTCTCATCGCCGCACTCAGCAGTATTGGCTTGACGTTCCTCGTCGCTCGCGATGCCGCTCCCTGGCTGCTGTCTCATTTTCTGACCTATGCTGTGGCCAGCACAATCGCGGCTTATGCTTTGGGCACTCATCGCAAAATTGCCACTCTGTCGATTGCAGGAGTGCTGACTATTCTGGCTCTGCTGATTCAGCCTGCTTTTGCGTACACAGCCATCAGCCTGGTCATCGTCGAGTTATCTCTGCTGTGTCACGCTCGATCGCGCATCGTCAAACTTGCGGCCGACTACACTTATGAGTTCTATCTCGTGCACGGAGTTGCCCTCGCAGGCGCAATGACGGTCATGAAGAGTTCTCCGGTGCTTGCTGTCATAGCGGCATTGACGTGCTCTGCAATCGCGGCGGTGATTCTGAATCATCTGGCCGCGTTCATTGTGCGCCAGTTTCGTCCGACAGAGCAAAGCACTGATGCAAAGATTCGAACCGAGGCCGTCAAGCCACTCCCGTCAATCAAGCCACTCCCGCAGATGTGAAGCTGTATCCTTCGCCGCGGTCACTGCAATCCAGGCACCAGACAATAATTGGACAGCGTCATGTTTGCAGATTCGGACTCACCGAAGTTGCCTTTTGATTAATGTTTGCCGCCTGAACGCAGTCCCTTCTCCCCCTCGGAGAGAAGGTGGCCGATAGGCCGGATGAGCGGCTGTCGTGAGGGGCCGCGTGCTAAGAATTCCCCCTCACCCCAGCCCTCTCCCCCAATTTTTTGCGTCCATCCTGCCATCTAATAACACGCTCTCTCTCCGCAAAAAATCGAGGGAGAGGGGGCAAAATGGCGCTGTCCAGCTAAGCACCAAGAACCAAGAACCAAGCTACCCGCCGATCGAGTACATCGGTCGGTCTGGCTGAATGAAGCGGGCCGTATTGATCTCGTGGCCCTCCTTCTTGGCAGCAATACTGGTCAGCATCGCCTGAGCAATCAGCTCGTCAGCGGAATCTGATCGCAGGAACTGCTTGATGTCCGTTTCGTCGTGGCTGAACAAACAGTTGCGAAGACGACCGTCGGCCGTCAGACGAAAACGATTGCAACTGCTGCAGAACGGTTGACTCACGCTGGCAATCAGACCAATCCGCCCTTTGCCGTCGGCGAATTCATAATCCTGTGCAGGGGCATGAGTCGCGGCATCCGCCTGTGCCAACAAACTGGCCGTCATCGCCCCAGCATGAACAACAGTGGACACCGGCGAATCTATCGCTCGTAAAGCACCGAACTCCGCTTCAAGCCTCGCCATGATTTCATGCGCAAACAGCACCTTGTCGCGCTGCCATTGGCTGTCGGCATCCAGTGGCATAAATTCAATAAAACGCACAACCGTGTCAGTTTCGCGAGCCAGCTTGCCAAACGGAATAATCTGATCCTCGGTCAATCCCCGAACAGAAACCGCGTTGAGTTTGATCGGGGAAAAGCCAACGTCACGAGCCGCCTGGATCCCGGCGAGCACTCGGTCATAGCCTTCGCGGCGAGTCACCTTGCGAAAAATCTCCGGATCCAGAGCATCAAGGCTGATATTCAATCGCTTCAGCCCGGCATCGCGCAACTCCTGAGCTTGCTCCTCCAGCAGAATACCGTTGGTCGTTAGACCGATATCGATGATTCCCGGAATCGCGGCGAGTTTCCGAACCAGCACATGCAGATCGCGCCGTACCAGCGGTTCGCCGCCCGTCAAACGAACGCGATCAATCCCCAGCGTAGTGCCAATGCGGACAACTCGTTCAATCTCTTCGAAGGAAAGCAGATTTTCCTTCGGCATGAACTCCACATTGTCCGCCGGCATGCAATAGAAGCAGCGAATGTTGCATCGATCCGTGACACTGATCCGCAGATTGTTGTGAACTCGACCGAACGAATCGATCAGTCTTCGCGTTGAGACATCTCCGGAGTTCATGGTTTCGCGCCTTTGGTGTTGGTCGGTGGAGTCATTCCCGGATGCTGCCATTCTTCACGGCCGTCCGCAAAGTGTTCCTTCTTCCAGATGGGTACTCGTTCCTTCAACGTATCGATCAGCCATCGTCCCGCCTCAAACGCCTGATCACGATGCGGCGAGCTTACGGCAATGGCCACGCTGATTTCGCCCAGAGCCATCGTGCCCGTGCGATGAGAAATCGCGATCTTCGTCACTGTGAATTTTTGACAGGCCTCGGCTTCGAGTTCCGCCATCGAAGCCCGCGCCATGTCGGGGTAGGCTTCATACTCCAGCCATGATGTTTGCACGCCGCGAGTAAACTCCCGCACGGTCCCCAGAAACAACGTCACAGCACCGGCAGCATGATCCCGCACGAATTCCGTGAGCTGATTGTAGTCGATTGGTTCTGTTGTCAGTTCAATCATGATTCAGCCTCCGCTCACCGGAGGAAAGCAGGCGATCACATCAGAGGCATGCAGTACCTGATCACATCCGGCATATCGATTATTGACGGCCCACAGTAACGCCTGAGACCATCGTTCAAGTGGCGGGGTTCGCTGGATCATCAACTGCTGCAATTCACCTACGGTGCTGCCTTCGGGGACGTCGACCGTCACGGTGTCCGCCCCGACCGCATCACGAGCCGCTGCAAAAAAGAGAACATTAAGATTCATGAGCACAGGATTCTGTTCAGGATCATGACATGCTCAATCCGGAAGGTCGAGCTTTCAGTCGTTCTGCCAGCCGCGGCATCAGTCCGTACGATAGTGCCAGCAGCTTGATCGGGTGAATTGTAGGGATCCGGCTGGCTTGTTCCATCTGCATTCTGCAACTACTGCAGTCCGTAACGCCGGCGTCCGCGTCAATGGTCTTCATTTCGCTGATCAATTCCGATCCGATGCGAAGCGACTGTTCAAAGTTCTCTGCCGCCAACCCGAACGTTCCAGCCATCCCGGTGCAGCCTTTCTCAATCATCTGAACCTTAAGGCCGGGGATCAGTCTCAAAATCTCCAGCAGTGGCTGCCCACGTCGCATCGCCCGAGTATGACACGGTGTATGCCAGGCAACTCTCATCGCGAGGGGCGTAAAGTCCTTCTTGAGCTTTCCTCGCCGCTGCAGATCCAGCAGGAATGAGCCTGCATCAAGGGTTTGCTGAGCCACGACTTCGGCATCGTTGCTGGACAGAAGCATTGGGTACTCCTGAGTCAAACACACCGCGGCCGAGGGTTCTGTACAAACGATCGAATATCCTTCGCGAGCTGGCTCGGCCAGTTCACGGATGTTCTGTTCTGCCACCACTCGCGCGGCGGAAACATCGCCAACGGTCAACATGGTCATTCCGGATACGGTTTGTCCACGAGGAATGAATACTCGAAATCCATTGTGCTCCAGCACTCTCACGAACGCTTCGGCCAATTCCGGATCGTGGTTGTTGGCAAAGTAGTCCACAAAGTAAACGACCGTTGGCCGTGGGCTTCCCGGATTTCCCGAATTGTCCTCACGCTGGACTCGCAACGACGCCAGGAATGGAGTTCTTGCAAACTTCGGCAGACGTCGAGCAGACGCGATGCCCACGAATCGTTGCAGAAGTTTTCGAAACCATGTGTTCTTCAGCAGACGATTAGTCAGAAACGAAAAACGCGACGCAATGCGAGCATACGTGTGAACTCGCGAAAGCAACCACGCCGTTTTGCTCAGTCCATGTGCCTGCACATGTTGCGCGCGAGCTTCGAGCACCAGATGCGGGATGTTGACTTCCGACGGGCAGTCGAGCTGACACTGTTTGCAATTGAAGCAGCTATCCAGAATCGTCTTTGTGGAATCATCCGCCAGCAGTTCTTTGCCCGAGATTGAACAAATCGCCCGACGGAACAGATCCGCTTTTGCTCGCGGCGATAGCTCTTCGTTGCCGTCATCCTCAACGAACGGACACATCCTTGAAGGTTCGTTCTGCACGCGACAAGTGCCGCATCCATTGCAACGGCTGGCTGCATTGGCGGCTTCATGGGCATTCCACGCGAACTGCATGATCGGAAGCAGCGAGCCGCCAGTGGAACTCGTCCCGACCGTTTCGCGAGGTCGAATTCGGCGGAGATGTTTGACCGTCAACTGAGGATCATTGCTGATGATCTTCTCCGGATTCATCAATTTCAGCGGATCGAAGATTTCCTTCAATTGCTGAAACGCACGATACAGCGGGCCGTACTGCGTTCTGATAAAGGCCGTGCGAGAAAGCCCGTCGCCATGTTCTCCGCTGATCGATCCGCCGACCTGAACAACCTGCCGATAGAGATCTCTGGCGATGGCTTCAATCTTTGTCTCTTCTCCGTTGTCAGGCACGGGAAGGATTGGACGAAAATGCAATTGCCCGGAAGCCGCATGTGAGTACAACGTCGCGGTGACTTCATGCTTCTGAAAAATTCGCTGGGCCGACACCAGAAACTCAGCCAGCTTCTCAGGAGGCACCGCGACATCTTCGACAAACGGCAATGGTCGCGACGAACCTTTCAAACTGGCCAGCAAAGAAACGACCTGCGAAGGCAGAGCCCAGAGCAGTTCTACATCTTCCAAAGTCGTGGCTTCTCGAGTAATCTGAAAGTCGATCTCGCGATCTTTCAGCAGCGTCTGAGCATCGCTGAGACGTTCTCGAATCTCTCGCTCACTGCCACCGGGGAATTCAATAATCAATCCCGCTTCAGCTTCCGGCAGAATCATGTCTCGAAAACGCAGATCTGATCCCCGTCCCAGGCTCAGAACTCGACGGTCCAGCAAATCGCAGGCACTGGGTTCCAGCGGCAGAAGAAGTTGCATTGCCAAAACCGCTTGTTCAAGCGTTTTGAACATCAGGCAGGCTGCAGCCCGAAATGAAGGCAGCGGCATCGTATACAGCGTCGCCTCGGTGAACAGTCCCAGCGTGCCTTCAGAACCCACCAGCATGCGAGCCAGATCAAGCTCCTGCATCTGGCGAATTCCACGCAGCATGTAGCCACAACAGTTTCGCAGCAAAGGCGGCTGATACTGCTTGATGACCGGCTCAAATTCCTGTAACAGCGAGCCGACTCGCTGAATAAGATCCGCGCGGCGAGTGGCCGGCGTAAGAGCTGACAACTTTAACGCATCTGATCTGACCGCCGTGCTAACCGTCGCACCAACAGAAGATCCACCGCCGGTAGTACCGCCGAGAGGTTCAAGATCGACCATGCGAG
>CAIJTV010001426.1:0-2333 GCA_903823635.1 uncultured Planctomycetaceae bacterium | reverse complement strand
CAGGCAGTGCCAGAGAATGCTGGTCCCGGTGACACCGTCAACGTCATAGTCTCCGTAGATGGTGATGCGTCGTTGATCTTTGATGGCAGCGAGGATCAGGTCAGCGGCCTGATCGATACCCGGCAACTGTGATGGATCATGCAGATCGCTCAGCCGAGCATCCAGAAAACTGCTCGCACCAGCGGCCTCCGAGAAGCCTCGTGCAATCAGCACCTGAGCCAGCAGGGGAGAGATTTTCAGTTGGCCACAGAGCCTGCGAATGGCAGATTCATTATGAGGTTGAAATGTCCATTTTCTTGACACGAAAAAATGCTCCGACGAATCGACAACCAGTTGAGCGATGACTGTTGATCGCTGACTATGGTTCAGGAGGTTTGAAAGACGGGATTTCGCGAGTCGTCCGCTCGTGCAGATTTGACTGATCCAACTCAATCTCCACAATCAGTTCGGTATCGCCCAGCAGAATTTTGTCACCCGTCTTCAGGATGACTCGATCGATATCCTGTTCGTTGACGATCGTCAGATTTGTGGACTCATGGTCGACCAGTTCAAATTCACCATTATCTGAAGCACGAATCTCGGCATGAATTCGACTGAGCAGCAAATCATTGATCGCGATATCAGCTCGATGGCTGCGTCCGATAGTGACAGGCAGATCTCCAATCGAGAGCTGAATGAAACCATCAGAAAAGATCGCTGATTTCAAAGTTAATCGAGACATCTCAAATCTCACGAATTCCACACGGCGGCCGGAAAAGCCGTCTTCCGAACATAGCATGATAGAAGATTCCCCGCCAATCAGAAGTACTCCTGACCGGCACAATTGGAATCATTCGCAAATCCGGATGCGGGAATTTCCTCGGTGGTCATGCGGGGCTCGCGCGAGCAGTCATATTCAGAGCTAGTGTTCAGGCGACACTTGAAATCTTGAAGTGCCTTGTCGCACATCTCAGAGGAAGCCATGTCTCGCCGGTCGAATCCCACAAAACAGAAGAACAAAGCCACGTTGGCCCCCTCTTCTCCGAGCGGTGCAAGCAGTCTCGCGGCTGTTCAGCCCTCAGAATCAACCAGTATTCAGAGGGAACTGCTGGCCGCGTCACTGTTGGAAGCACTCACGTCAGCCCGCGAAGTCGACGGAGTTTTTTCTGATTACGGCGATGTGAACAAAGAGATTCTCGAATCCGCGTCTGTGGCTCCTTCATCGCTTCAGCCGATGGCACCGCTCTCCGTCGAAGAGACAGAAGTGCCCTGCGATAACGCCACCGCCACTGCTGTGATGGAACCTGAAGGCGATGAGTTAAATTTCGACTCTGACTTTGGGGCCAATATCTTTGCTGATGAAGAGGCCGCATCCGCTCGGGCGACGACTTATGCCCAGATCTCCTGCGCGGTGTTGCAGGAATTGAAAGCATGTGAGTCAGTGACGCAGGATGATGCAGCGAAGACTGGGGATAATGAATCAGAAACATGGGATGAAATCAGCCTCGAAGACTGCTGCTTTGAGGAAAGCCCTGAGCCCGAGCAACCACTATTCGAGAACGCCGCAGCTTACGAATTTGAAACGGAGGACTCGGTCACTGCCGAGTGGGACACTGCTGAAGAACTTGATGCTGATCCGGATGCGGATGATGTGGGCGAAGAAGCCTTCGATGCAGACACGTTCGGCGAGGATTCTCAGCACGAGTCATTGCATTCAAGTCCCGTCTCGGCAATCGATGCGGCCGTAGAGATTCTCGCGCAAGCTGTTGGCACGGAAGATATCCACCGCATTCCATCAACTGATCCCGATGCATCAACTGATCTGACTGTGCTGCAGCAGGACTTTGAACCGGCCCTGACAAACCGATCGGATTTCTCTGGCGGTCGCCTGAAGAGCGAACTGAAAGAGCTGACGGAAACTTTACGCAATGAGTTTCGTCAGTCACTTGAGTCAATGCAGGCCAGTCAGGCTGCAGCTAATGCGGCGCAGTCGGAAGTCCTGAAAACTCTGACGGAGATCATGTTTCAGTCCGCCGGAAGCCACGACATCTCTGCGGATGCGCTTGAGAAAGCTTTCTCCGGAGTGGAAGAGCGGCTCATGTCTCGCATAGAAGGCATCGCAGGCAATGCGGCTCCAACTCAGACTTCTCCTGCTGCAACATCTCCCGGACCTGTGGCAACACGAACCGGGAACGGGAGCCCAATGAAACTGCAGAACGCGGCAAGTTCTGTAACGCGATCGTGGGAACAGATTAAGCATGAGATGATGAACAAGGGGGAACTGACGGAGCCCTCTTCGGCGAGTAAGCCACAGAAGTCAGCGGCGGCACTTCCGGAAGTTGCTCAGCTCACAT
>CAIJTV010001425.1:0-1838 GCA_903823635.1 uncultured Planctomycetaceae bacterium | reverse complement strand
TGACTCTGACCGTACCGCGAGCGAAGATCACGACACGATCACAAACCGACTGAACATCGGGAAGAATGTGAGTACACAGAATCACCGACTTGTGGAATTCTCGCGCGAGAATTCGAATACGGTTGAGCATGGCTTCTCGCTCTTCAGGATCCAGTCCTGAAGTCGGTTCATCAAGAATCAACAACTTCGGATCATGCACGATGGCCATCGCGAAACGTAACTTCTGACGCATGCCGGTCGAGTACGTTTCTACAGGACGATATCGTTCCTGTCCCATGCCACAAAAATCCAGGATCTCGTGCCCGCGGCGTAAGGCTTCGGTTTCGGAAAATCCTGAAAGTCGAGCGGCCACCTGAATGGATTCAATCCCCGAAAGACCATGCACATAGCAATCATCCTCCGGCATGTATCCGATTTGAGTTCGCACCTTAGCAACAGACTGGCCGATCGGAAAACCGAGCACATGACCATGTCCAGAGTTAATCTTCACAAGTCCAAGCAGAACCTTGATGAGCGTACTCTTCCCGGCACCATTCGGCCCCAGCAGCCCCGTGATGCCCTCATCAATCCGCAAGCTGACGCCCGAGAGTGCTCGGAATGAGCCATAATCTTTCGAGAGATCGTTCAGCTCAATCAGAGCAGGCATAGGTGTGGCGCCCGGTTAAGAAGCGAATGTTTGATATCAGCGACTTGCAGTTCCAAGAGGCTAGCTGGACATCGCCATGTTGCCATCCTCGAAAGCCCTCTCATCCGGCCTATCGGCCACCTTCTCCCCCGAGGGGGAAAAAGGCGAATGACGTCGGCTTAAGGTCATAACCATTGGGGGAGAAGGGCTTTTGTGTCACACGGCAAATTCTTTTCTGAGCACGTCGTTTTATCAGATATGTTCTGTTACGGATTTTCGCCTGAGGATTCTGCCAATTTCAGAAGTTCCGCCAGAAGTTTTTCCGAAGCAGTCGGCTCAAGACGGTTTGTTCCAATCCAGGTTTCATATCCGCCCAGTTGCATCTGACGAGGTGTGGGCAAATAGCCAAAATATCCATGCGCAAGTTCGACCATAAACGCATGCTTCGATGGACACTTTTCACGAAACTCAAGCCCGATCTCGCAGAAGACTTCACACGGCATTGTGCCGATACAGACATCTCCTATTCGCAGGAGCTGGACAGGGATTGTTGTGTTTTCGGGATATCCAGCCAACTTTGTCGCGCGCTGGGCATAGATGAACGACAGGTCCGAGTCACCCTTGGCTCCCGCAGCTATCGTTTCCTCAGCCCATTTGGCTTGTTCCGGTGTCGGCTTTCGCCAGGTGATGACAGGTTCGCTATACCGCGCATCCAAAGCAATCGTGTCGTTGTATTCGAGTGTCTTTGACGCGGCCAACACCTTTACAGCACAGTCTTCCGCCACATAACGAATCTGCTCGTATGACTTGCGTGCGGGTCGAGGATTCTGAAAGTTGATGTTGTTGATGTCACCACTCGTGGCGTTCGCCATCATCGCGACAAACGGAGGAACATCTTCGGATTGAGGTACCGACGTCTCCGCCTCAATCAGCTTTCGAATGTGCTCACAGTAATAGCCAAAGTAATCTGATGAAATATGTCCCGAGCCTACGCCGCCCACGTAATGCAGTGAGTAGGCCGAGAAGATCGAAATCGGGCGATCTTCGAGATCTCTCACGGCTATGATCGAGATAGTCGGATCGATCGGCCCGGCTGGTTCCATCAGATTGGGACTACCTGCGGGAGGATTCATTTTGACGATGTCGGTCTGGCCAAACGGATTCGGCGGAACAGTTCCCGGTCGCATATGCCAACGACGATTAAAGAGATGCT
>CAIJTV010001424.1:0-2260 GCA_903823635.1 uncultured Planctomycetaceae bacterium | reverse complement strand
TTTTCTTGTCACGGTCGAACTCTTTGCTCAATCAACTCAGCGGAGAAGAATCTCCGAACTGTTCGTCTTCCCAATTCGATTCTCATTCGCATTTTTGATGGCTTGCTTTTCACACTTAATTACTTATTCAAAGTAGCAGTATTGGAGAGATGCGTCCGCCAGTTTTTTTTTAGACTTCGTTCTCCGTCGTGAATTCGTGAGCCAGCGTTCCGATTCCGATTGCGTGATGACATCCTGCCACTTCCGTTGATCTCGTTCACAACACTGGCAACGAGTAGTGAAACCTCTCCAGCGCGGTTCCGAAACCCCTCGTGCTTTGAGGCGATTCATTCGCCCGGCGATCAGTGGTCTCTGCCTTTGACGGAACGCAATGAAGCATGAAGGACGCGGTTATGTGCGGCTCCGAATCGCCGGGACACCTAAACCCGAGCACCCTCATTAGCAGCCCTGGTGGGACTCTTGTACAGAACCTCTTTCTGGATGTTCTGCGTAATAGGGATTGTCCTTTTGGGACGCGATGGCTCTCCTTCCGAAGTTCAACACGATGCCCTTCGACTGATGCGAAAGGGCAATCACTCCGGGTGCACTCCGACCTCTTTCAAGCCAGAGTGTTTTTGCCAGTCATGCGCGACGATGCTGCAGCGATGAGTCCGTGGCAACTTCACAAACGACGCTCGATAGACTGAACAGCACGCCGTCCGAACCGGTCTCCGGTTCTGTAATGCCTGTGTCGTTGCCGGTGGTGCAAGAGTGTTCTTCGATTGCCGCGGCGAGAGTTTCGACATTGGCGACGGCGATGAAATCTCGCTATTCATGCTTTTCTGCAAACGTCATGACGGCAGCCTGAGTTACCGGATAGCTGCAACGCGGCAAGTGCGTCGGCAGAATCTCGCAGCGGACAGCTCAGCAACGCGAAGAGATTTCACTGTTTGTGGTGACTGCCAGCCGTTGTGTTGAAGCGTTTCGAATAGCACTTCAATGTTCAAGTTAATGCGGAAACGCTCGGATGGGCGTCGTCGCGAATTGCTTACTCAAGGCTTGGTGATGGCAAACCACACCGCCTGTTCCGTCACTCCCATTCGACTGAGCGGGATGCGGAACTCCCTATCATTTGCTCGTCGACAGTACGGTTGGCCAGATGGCTTATTCCGCTTTTATTCGGGCACTCATCATTTCGATGGGCGGCTGACCGGCGAGGCGTCCGGCTGACTGTTAAAAAGTGGCATCGACTTCTGTACCGATTGGTACACACCCCAGCCCAGAGGGACTGCAATCCAGATCCACGCAAAGATGAGAAATAGCTTCTTCATTGATCCAGGCTTAAGGAGATTCAACGCGGTGAAACTTGGGATGAACTGGTCTAACCAGGAGGTTGGCAATCAGGCCGATGATCAACAAACCTGCCATCACATACATGGTGGAGTTGTAGGCCTCGGCTTTGGGCACACCGGCTTCAATCTTTGACGTCGAGATGTAGTTGACCAGACTGGGCCCCAGTATTGCAGCCACAGACCAGGCCGTGATAAGCCGTCCGTGGATGGCACCGATCTGGTAAGTACCAAACATGTCGCGAAGATAGGCGGGGATTGTTGCAAAGCCACCACCATACATTGTGATGATGACAGCGGTCACCATCACGAAGTACGTCTTGTTCTGTGTGTGCTGTGTCCACGGGACGAGGCAATACAGAATTGCTCCGAGGAGAAAGTAAATGCAATAGACGGCTTTGCGTCCGATCGTGTCAGAGATGGACGACCAGACAAATCGGCCACCCATATTGAAGATACTGAGAAGTCCTGCGAACCCGCCACCGACGGTCGCACTGACACCGAACATGTCGGAACACATCTTCGACGCCTGACCGAGAATCCCGATTCCAGCGCTGACGTTCATGCAAAGGACCACCCACAGGCACCAGAACTGTGGCGTCTTCCATGCGACATCCACGGTAACATTGGCATTTGTGACCATCGAATTGAAATGTTTTGTGGGCTCCCAGCCTTCGGGCTTCCATCCCTCCGGAGGAACACGGACGATCAGTGCTCCGAAACTCATCGAGATCGCGTAGAGACAAGCCATGGCCATGAATGCTTCCGCGACGCCAATGGAAGTGGATGACTTAAAGTAATCCATCAGTTTGACGCCAAGGGGAGCACCGATAAGAGCGCCACCTCCGAATCCCATGATGGCCATCCCTGTCGCCATTCCCGGCCGATCTGGGAACCACTTGATGAGTGTTGAGACGGGCGAGATATAGCCA
>CAIJTV010001423.1:0-2017 GCA_903823635.1 uncultured Planctomycetaceae bacterium | reverse complement strand
TCTGGAAAATGAATTCAACAGGATCTTCTAGCGTGAGTATATGGCCGGCTTTTCGCTCATTTCTGTAGTCGAGCATCGCGGAGAGTGACGTGGACTTTCCTGATCCGGTGGAGCCGACCATCAGGATCAGCCCACGCTTTGCCATGATGATGTCTTTTAGGACTTCAGGGACACCTAGCGAGTCGATTGACGGGATGGATCCCGGAATGAACCGCACCACAACCGCAGGAGTCCCCTTCTGTCTGAACGCGCTGATTCGGAAGGCACCGACGTTTTCAAGAGCGTAGGCCGTGTTCAGTTCCAGTTCCTCTTCATATTCCCTGATCTGGTGTTCATTGAGAACTTCGTAGAGGAGCTGCCTCACCGACTCTGAAGTCATCAGCGTCTGATTTACCGGGACTGCATTTCCATTGATCTTTATATTTATGGGGGCATTGACCGATATGAATATATCGGACGCCTTCTTATCCGCCATCAACTGGAAAAGCCGCTTCATCGCCGACATGATTTTCCCTTAGACAATCTCAGGGCAGCGCGATTAGTCGCCCCGCAGCAACTCGTTTATACCCACCTTTGCGCGGGTTTTGGCGTCCACTCGTTTGACAATAACTGCGCAATAAAGGGAGTATTTCCCGTCAGTCGATGGCAAGTTTCCCGGAACTACGACGGCGCCGGATGGCACGCGGCCGTAGCTTATCTCCTGCGTTTCTCGATCGTAGATGCGGGTACTTTGACCGATGAATACGCCCATAGAGATGACGCTGTTCTCTTCAACTACGACCCCCTCGACAATCTCGGATCGTGCACCGATGAAGCAGTTGTCTTCGATAATCGTCGGATTGGCCTGAAGTGGTTCAAGAACGCCGCCAATCCCAACACCTCCGGATAGGTGTACGTTCTTTCCAATCTGAGCACACGATCCGACCGTCGCCCAGGTATCAACCATGGAGCCCTCGTCTACAAAAGCACCGATGTTTACGTACGATGGCATTAGCACAACATTCCGTCCGATGAATGAGCCCCTTCGAACCATCGCAGGAGGAACGACACGGAATCCGGACGATGCAAATCGTTCGGCATCGTAAGCGCTGAACTTTCCTGGCACTTTGTCGAAAAAACGCGTTTCCCCACCATCAATCAACTGGTTGTCCTCTAGTCGAAATGAAAGCAGAACCGCTTTTTTTATCCATTCGTTCGTGTGCCAGCGGCCATTCGATTTTTCCGCTACCCGGAGGCGACCGGCGTCCAATTCGCCCACTACCGACGCTACGGCATCCCGCAAAGCAGCAGGTGCGGACGAGGGTGACAAGTTGGCTCGGTCTTCCCATCCCAATTCGATCGTATTCTTGGCAGATTCCATGTCAGTCGCTCACAGTTTGATTGCAAATTCAGAAATCCGTCTCATCGCCTCAACGCATTCCGAAAGTGGGGCGACGAGGGCAATTCTTACGAATTGTTTGCCCGGATTTAAGCCCCGCGCTTCTCTAGCGAGAAAACTGCCAGGCAGAACGAGGACATTATATTGGCGCCACAATTCCCGGGCGAATAGCGTATCGTCAACTGGAGTTCGCATCCAGTAATAGAACCCCCCCCCGGGTGCATCGGCATGAACCGCCCCCGACATCAAATTTCGGGTAGCAGAAAATTTCGCTGCGTATTCCTTTCTGTTTTCGATGACGTGTGCTTCATCAGCCCACGCCGCGGCTGATGCATTCTGGACCATCAAACCCATGGCCGAGCCGTGATACGTTCGATAGAGCAGAAAATCGCGCAGAATGGCAGGATCGCCAGCGACAAATCCACTGCGCAATCCTGGTGCGTTCGATCGTTTGGAAAGGCTGGTGAAGGTCACCAGGTTCTCGCTGGCATGACGTCCGAGAAGTTTTGCAGCCTGTAGACCGCCAAGCGGCGGGGCTGACTCGTCCGGATATATTTCAGAATAGCATTCATCGGACGCAATCGTGAATCCGAAGCGGTCGGAAAGATTGAATAGTTCCTTCCAGTTCAGGTGGGTCAG
>CAIJTV010001422.1:0-13372 GCA_903823635.1 uncultured Planctomycetaceae bacterium | reverse complement strand
GATTCAGCAACGGGTCGCCAAACTCCGCGACCAGTTTGATTACCTCCATCGCCGCCATGCATCCAACCGTACCGCTGACAGCTCCGAAGACAGGGAAGCGTCGCTGCCAGCCTTGAGGAACATCCGGGACGAGGTCTCGAAAGCGTTGTGTTCGCGGAGGATGAATCACGGTAAGCGACGCTTCAAGCTCGTACATGGCCGCTTCGATCACGGGCTTGCCTTGTTTCTCGGCCGCGTCATTCATCGCCAGACGTTCCTGAAACATCGGTGCGGCGTCGACGACGCAGTCGGCCAGTGCGACGATGCGATCCGCGTTCTCGGCCGAGATGTTCTCGGCGATACGGACAATCTCAAGACGCGGATTCAGTTCTTTCAAACGCCGCACCGCCGAATCAATGCGTGGTTTCCCGATCCCGTCATATGTCATCAATAACTGTCGGTTCAGATCCGACGGCTGCACGTTGCCGGCATGGGCAAGGATCAGTCTTCCGATGCCAGCGGCGGCCAGTTCGTAAGCAACGACCGAACCGAGTCCTCCCACTCGGCTGATAAGCACGCTGGCTCCTTTGAGCTTCTGCTGTCCTGTTTCACCGAAATCGCGAACATCCATTTGCCAAGCGTAGACTTCGCGCTCTTCATCGGTCAACGGCACGGAATTCATGTTCTGCGACAGCCGTTCCAGAGATTGTTCATTGGGTTCATTCTGCATCGTTTATCCGCCGCTGATCATAGGCATCAGTGTCAGCCGATCGTCAGCTTTGACAACGGTCTCCAGACGAGCTTTCAAGGTGACAGAATCGCATATCACCAGCAGCCCCGGCGGGAGATCGCCTTCGGTGGCCGCATAGCGACTGGACTCGCCCAGCACATTTTTCGTGGCAGGATACTGATTTAACAGCCACGCGAACACAGCTCCCAGTGTTTGAGAGGAATCACACGGGATCGCAACCTGCGAACGGCCTGCGGCGCGTTCGAGGGGACCGGTGAGTTCGATCAGGATTTGGTTCTGGTTCGTCATGATTCTTCAATCGCCAGCCTTTTGCATAATCACATTGCCCGTTGATTTTTCTTTGATCAGTCGAATGCAGCGATCTCCCAAAGCATCCGCTTCTTCCTGATTGTGTGTCACGTGCAGGATGGTGACTCCGGTCACTTTGTTCAGATTCTTGAGTAGTCCCTGAGCCGTCATACGAGTTTCTTCATCGAGGGCGCTCAAGGGTTCATCCAATAATAAAACGCTCGGACGAAACGATAGCGCTCGCCCAAGAGCGACGCGTTGTGATTCGCCGCCGCTGAGTCCCTTGATGCGTCGATCGAGCAGCGGAGTAATCTCCAGCAAACTTGCCAGCTCTGCGACTCGATCGGCCATCTCTTTTGCCGGACGACTTCGGACCTTCATCGCAAACTCAATATGTTCGCGAACAGTCATCGAAGGAAACAAGGCCAGATCCTGAGGCATGTAGCCCACATTGCGATCGGCCGGAGTCCAGCGAGTCACATCGACGCCATTGATCAGAATACGACCCGTTTGAATCGATCGAAGGCCACAGATGGCTTCCAGAATTGTGGTTTTACCGATCCCGGTTTTGCCCATAACAACCGTATATTGACCGCTGTCAACTCGAAAGGAAAGATCTTTGAGCTGAAAGTCGCCGATCCGAATTGTGACGGAAGAGAGTTCGATCATGATGCCAAACCGGCTCCGATCCATCGCAGAATCAGCAGCACGACAATCGCCATCCCCACCATCAGCAGCGACACAGCAACCGCCGCATCCAGTTGCCCCACACTCAGCTCAAGAAACACTGTCGTGGAAAGTACCTCGGTCCGAAATCGAGTTGCTCCGGCAAAGACCAGAATCGGCCCAAATTCGCCGAGCGCTCTGGCCCAGGCGATGGTTCCGGCGGTAATCATGCCTCGCCAGGCCTGAGGTAATGCGACCTTCATAAAGGCCTGAGAACGAGTGCAGCCAAGAGTTCTCGCCACATCTTCGGCACGCGGATTGATTTGATCAAAGGTGACTCGCATAGTGCGAACGGCGAACGCACACGACACCGCAAACTGTGCGAGAATCACGGCTGGCCAGCGATAGGTGATCGGGAAACCAACGTCTTCTCGCAGCCACGTTTCTAAGTTCCAGTTGCTGTTCGGAAACAGCCATTGGCTGAACGGAAATGGTTGATGAAACAGAATGAGAAGGCTGAGTCCCAACACCAGCGGTGGCAGCACAATCGGGATGTCCACGATGGTGTCCACGATCCGTCGGCCGGGGAACTGAAAACGTGACAGCAGATATCCGAGCGGCGTGGCGACCCACAGTGATAGAACTGCTGCAACGGTGCATGTCAAAATCGTCAATCGAAAAGCCGCCTGAATCTCCGGCTTACGCAGCGCGTTGGCGAACTCCTGCGGCGACGTGAACATCAGGTCGGCCACGAGCAGAAGAACGATCAGCAAAATGAAGCACGCCGAGAGTCCTCCCATGGTCAGAAAGAACACAACGTTGCTGAATTGCCTGGTCCGGTTACGTTTCAGAATGGGAGCCTTTTGAAGAGTTTTGATGTCGCGACAGGCTCACTTCCCGAGCTTCCACTGAAAACCTTCCGCCGCGAAAATCTCCTGACTTTCCACAGAAGAAAGATGATCAAACAATCGACCGGCCAGTTTAGGAAATCGAGATTCCTTCGCCACGGCCCAAGGTTGAGTCGCTGTCGAACACGGGATGCCTCGAATCTGAACGGCATCCAGAAACTCCGCCGCACCGGCCGCGTTGCTCAGATACGCCACAGCGGCGTCCAATGATCCGGTGCGCAACTGATTTACCAGCATATCGCCGGTGGGAGTCTGCACGGTCACATTGGCCATCAGTTCCGTCTGAAGTCCGCTTTCCTTGAAGGTATTCTGAGTAATCCAGCCCATGGCACATTGTTTCTCATGACCGATCCCGACACGCAGTCCTTCTTTGGTCAGATCCCGCAGCGAACTAATCTTTTGTGGGTTCCCTTTTTCGACCAGAATCACCAGCTCGTTTTGTGACACGGAAACAGGCTCGGGAAACAAGTCTTTGACCTGATTCATAAACTCAAGATCACAGGCGAAGTAAGCGTCCGGATGTTGGCCGCTCTTCATTTGAGCCACCAGGATGCCGCAGCCGTTGTAGGCACGAGACACTCGCACGCCTTCTCGTTCTTCAAACTTAATAATGGTGTCTTCGATGGCAGGCCGCAACATGGAGCCGGCATAGATTGTCAGTTCTGGTTCCTCGTGCCATTCGTCTCCGCCCGAAATTTTGAATCCATGCGATTGGTAATGCTTCAGGCCACGATCACGAGCCGACACATAACGCGCAAAGTGCAAAGCGGCGGATGGCTGAGCAGAGGAGGCAATCACGCCGACGGAAACCTGGGAAACTCCTTCGGCCAATTCCGGGACGCTAACAAACTGCAGATCGGGATACGTATGCAGGACCGCGTCGTAAACGATGCCAGCATCCGCAGCACCGACAAGCACGTCGTTCGCCACATCAGTGACTGTCGTGCGATAGGCGGCGGTCGCTTTATCAAGCTGATCCCAAAGGCCGCTCGTGGTCGTGATTTGTTTTGTGAGCTTCCCGATGGCAGCCGCATCAGGATTGGCTTGAACCAGTCGCACATCGGTGGCAAAAAGATCCGACAATTCATCGATCCCTTTGGGATTCCCCCGGGGTACGACGATCCCGCAATTCATCGTGGCGATCTCAATCGATTCGGCAATCAGCTTTTTTTTTCGCCCCATCGCCAGAAAACTGTCATCGGCTGGCAGGTACAAATCGCCGGTGCCGCTGACTTCGATCTGAGACAGCAGGGATTGCGAGGACCCGTATTGAATGACCACTCGTCGGCCCGTCTCCGCTTCGTATTCGCGGCGGATCTCTTCCATCACGGCCTGGTTACTGGCCGCGCAGAAGAGTAAGATTTCAGCGGATTTTGAATCCCCCTGCGATGCGGCAGAACCTGGCTGCGAAGCATCAGAGGGAGTGGACGTTCGCCGAACATCGCTGTTCATCAACGCCCACGTCATGCCACCCAAGGCCAGCAGCGAAGCGAACATTGCGACAACAGTCTTTGACATGATTACACCTTCATCCCATGTGTTTGAAGACTGTTGTACTCAGAATTCGAACTCCGAATTCCTGTCTGCCATGGTACAGGGATCAATTCGCCGCTTTGGTTGTAACGCACCGTTAACCACCACGCAACTACGAGGAGCAGCGGGGATGCGGCGAGCGAAGCCTCGGAATTGCCGGAGGCCGGGCCGCACGGAGTGAATTCCAGCCTGAAGGTCAGAATCGCTCGTCGAACTCATGGAACAATCATTCCCGAGAGAACAGCATGTGGATTTCCAATGGCAGAGAGGCTGCAATCGCCCAGACGGGATTCAATTATGGCCGTCGGTCTGTTCAGATGCTGTTAACGAACGTTTCAGAAATTGCTTTTCTCGCTTGGAGAATGTCTCGCGTGGTTCCGTTGACCATGAGCAGCGTGGCCGGTTCGACGCGATGCTGTCGATTTCAGGTCGCGGATTCAGGATCGTTTGCAAGTGAATGGCGCGATGCATGAACTTCTGATGAAGACAGTACAGTGATGCACGCCAGGATCGCGTTAAGTTGTTACTCTGATGAGAATTCAATACGTGTGGTTGGTAAGCAATCGCTCCGGCGAAATCGTTTGGAGGCTAGTTCTGGTTGGCTCGGTTCTGCTGGGGAATAGAAACGCAATGTCGAATTTCCTTCGCCCACAACTTATCCGCACAGTTCTTCCCGCGCTGTGCTTTGTGGCCGTCGTCGGCGCTGTCGTGGCCTGTGAAGTGCCCGTTTTTCGCTACGCCCTGGAACGCTGGAGTCCCGATCAGTACCGACTGCTTGTCATTGCTGACGGGCCGCTCGACGACAACCACTTGATGGCTCTGAAGCGGCTTAAGGGAACTCCTGAGTCACCTGCCGCAGCCGCGGTGAAGATCCATGACGTGTCAAAATCGAAGGATGCTTTCGTCCAGAAGTTATGGAAGACTCATGGCAATGGGGCGAGACCGATCATGGTTGCTTTGTATCCCGAGCGGTCGTCTGTGGACCCGGAACAAGTCGCCGCAACGTCCGACATATCAGACGCGAATATCGAACGTCTGATCAGTTCTCCAGCACGGCAGGAGATCGTGCGAAGAATGTCTGAAGGGCATTCGGCCGTCTGGATTTTTTTGGAATCCGGCCATGCCGAAAAAGATCAGGCATCCTTGAAAACGCTGCAGGAACAGCTTGAAAAAGATGCAGAGTGGTTGAAGCTGCCGTCGCCGGAAGAGATGGAGATTAAACCCGAATTGCTCGGCAGCACAAAGATCCGACTGCAGATTCAGTTTTCTGTGGTCTCCGTCAGGAGAGACGATCCGAAGGAACAATTCCTGATCGATTGTCTGCTTAACAGTGAATCCGACCTGCGTGGCTTTGATGAGCCGATGGCGTTTCCGATCTTTGGGCGAGGTCGAGTGCTTTACGCGGTCGTCGGTCAGGGAATCTCGGCTGATACAATTCGAGAAGCGTCCTCGTTTATTGTGGGGCCTTGTTCCTGTCAGGTGAAGGAACAGAACCCGGGGTTTGACTTGCTGCTGAGCTGCGACTGGGACGATCTGGTTGGCGACACTTTCATCAGCGAACCCATCCCCGAAGGTGATGCGGAACCCAAACTGCTGACCATTCCCGCCGGCCGCGCAAAGCCCTGATGAACCAGGAACTATTTCTGACTCCACGGGTTAGACCCAGACCGACTATTCAGGCCTGTCCTTTTGCTGATCTGCCGTTGCTCTGAAACTGGCCTTCCTGAGTGAACAGCACGGAGACTAAGGCCGGAACGAAAAACCGGGTAAACGAGACAACTTTTCAGGACCATTGCGAAAGGCGTGAAATCGCAATACGCTGCCGGATGTCTTGATGTCATTCTGTTCAGAAGGGTTGTTTTGGCGATGAAACTGTTAGCCTGGCGATGTGCTCTGCTGAGTGTTAGCGTACTGTTGCAGTTCTCGACGGGTTGTGAACAATCCTCCGGGCCGTCAACGCAGGGACTGCAGTCAACTCAGTCCGCCGTGACTCCTGATGACGCAGCGGCCGTTGCAGCTCTTGAGAAGGCTGGTTGCAGCCTGAAGAAGAACGCTGACGGCATTGTGACGGAGATTGCCGTATCGGCCGATACCGATTTTTCTGAATCGATGAAGCATCTGGCTGGTGTCCCAAACATTGCCGTAGCCCGCTTTGGTGGACCAGGGATGAATGATGCAGGAATGCAGTCACTGGCCAATCTGAAGCTGCTCAAACGACTCGACCTGACGGACTGTTCCGCCATCGGGGACGGGACTCTGAAGGTTATCGGAGGCCTGACGAATATCGAAGCCCTGGTGCTGCGTCGAGCGGGCTTTACCGACGCCGGGCTCGAAAATGTCAAAAGTCTGACAAAGCTTCGCGCCATTGATTTGCGAAACAGCAATGTTACGGACGCTGGAGTTGCTCATCTGGCGGGGATTAAATCACTCGTGGATGTTCAGTTGGAGAAATCCAAGGTGACCGACCCGGGAATTGAACACCTGCGAGGGCTTCCATTGAAATCCTTAAATCTGAATTACACGGCTGTCACAGATCTGGCAATGCCGGCTATCGGTAGTATCAGTACTCTCGAATCACTCCAGATGGAAGCGTCTCGTCTGACGGATGTCGGCATGGTGGAGGTCGCAAAATTGAAGAAGCTGAAACGCTTTGGCTGCCGACTGGCCGATGTGACCGGAGCTGGCGTAAAGCATCTCGCTGGACTCACCGAGCTGACTCGCCTGGAACTGCGAGAGACATCGCTTGATGATGAAGGTCTGGAAGTTGTCAGCAATTTTCCCAAGCTCACATATCTCGACATCAGTGAATGCCGATTGGTCTCCGGGGATGGCATCGCCAGGCTCGGCAAGTTGACAGGGCTCACATTTCTGGAACTGCGAGAAATCAAAAAGGTCAAAGATGAGAGTTTCGCGGCTCTGGCCACACTGACGAATCTCGTTGATCTGAACGTATCAGCGACTCGAATCACAGATGAATCAGCTGCGGTACTGCTGAAGATGCAGAAGCTGGAGCGGCTGAGTGTGGCTGGATCTCAAATGGGTGACGCCGGAATCGTGCAACTTGGGCAACTTCCGGCGTTGAAGTGGCTGGACCTGACAGCTTCCAATCCGACAGAAGACACGATCAAGACACTCAAAGCCGCGAAGCCAAATCTTGAAATCCTGAGCGCCGCAAATTAAAGCATCCCGAAAATCCCAGCCGCTCGCTATAAACGACCTCGCAAGATCGAATGAAGCCAAAACACAATATGCTTACCGACACTTCAAAACGCACTCGCAGCGAATCGCTTTTTAAACACGCATCCAAGTTGATTCCAGGCGGAGTCAACAGTCCTGCTCGAGCCTTTGGCGGAGTTGGCGGCACACCACCGTTCATGAAGCGAGGAGATGGCGCCTACCTGTTCGACGTCGATGGCAATCGCTTCATCGATTACATCGGTTCGTGGGGCCCACACCTGTTTGGACACCGTCACCCAAAGATTCTTCAGGCGATTGAGCATGCGTTGACAATCGGCACCAGCTTCGGCGCGCCGACGGAGGCGGAAGCGGAGCTGGCTCAACTTGTCATTGAAATGGTGCCGTCGATCGAGATGGTGCGAATGGTGAACTCGGGCACCGAAGCGACGATGTCGGCCATTCGCGTCGCACGAGGATTCACTGGGCGCAATGGGATCGTGAAGTTTGCCGGTTGTTACCATGGCCATGTCGACAGTTTGCTGGTCGCCGCCGGCAGTGCCGCATTGACACTTGGTTGCCCATCCAGCCCTGGTGTTCCCGCTGGTGCCACTGCAGACACATTGGTTCTGCCGTATAACGACTGCGAAAGTCTGCTGACCGCGTTTCAAAAGAACGGTGATCAATTAGCGGCCGTCATTCTGGAGCCAGTGGTTGGCAACATGGGCTGCGTGATCCCAACGCCCGAGTTTCTGGCATTACTACGTGCATTGTGTACTCAACACGGAACAGTGCTGATCTTCGACGAAGTCATGACGGGCTTTCGCGTTGCCTCCGGAGGCGCTCAGCAACTCTTCGGCGTCATGCCCGATATGACGACACTGGGAAAAATCATTGGCGCTGGCATGCCAGTTGGAGCCTACGGTGGTCGTGCCGAGATTATGAATTGCGTTTCACCTGTCGGAAAGGTCTACCAGGCTGGCACGCTGTCCGGCAATCCCGTGGCAATGGCCGCAGGAATCGCGATGCTGAGTCTGATTCGCGACGAGAATCCCTATCCGAAGCTGGAAACGACGAGTGCGATGTTGGCTGATGGCTTTCAGTCGGCAGCGGAAGACAACGGAGTCCCAGTCACGATCAACCGGGTTGGCAGTATGCTCACAGTATTTCTGACCTCGAACGGAGTCAGTGATCTGTCTTCGGCAACGTCGTCAGATACAGCCCTGTTTTCAAAGTGGTTTCACGGCTTGCTGAACCGAGGCGTGTATCTTCCCTGCAGCCAGTTTGAAGCCATGTTTGTCTCGGCTGTGCACACGTCGGAAGATATTGAGCAAACAATCCTTGCGGCCCAGGCCGCTTTTGCAGCTCTGAAAAGCTGATCAATCTTCAGAAGATACCTGCCATCAAATATGCTCCGGACTAGCCGCAGGTCGTCAGCCCTGAGCCAGGGGCATTACGATGCAGACGTTGTCGCAACTCTGCAAACCGGTTGTAAGGATTCCTCTCAACAGTCTGGATCTCTGAGCCACAACGGATCTGCCAACGGGCCGCCCGGTGTTGATTTTCTGCAACAGATCCGTCGCACGGGGGCTTGCCCCCGTTTCGGTCCGGCAACATTGTTGCATAGACGGGACGGATGAAGCACGTTCACGCCATTAACTCGGGTTTCCGCTAAAAGACAGGCGAGAAGTACGCCATTCAGACCTAAGTTTGGACACATTCCTGGTCTACGCAACTCTGCGTAAATCCCAGCATTCATTCAAGATAACTTCGGAAAACTGTTTCGATGCAGACAACGTCAGTTTTGGAACGCCCGAGAGAAGTCCGCCCGGTCGCAGACACGGTGGCCGAACCCACTCAGAACTTCTCAAGCCTTGTAGCGCAACACACGGTCGATCTTCCAGGGACAGAATGGCTCACTCGAATCCCGCTGACGTCTCCCAGGGAAAACGTGAGATGCCTGTCTCTGACTCACCGATTTATGAAGCGTGCATTTGATATCGCCTGCGCGATAACTCTGGTGATTTTGACATCGCCGCTTCTGCTTATGGCGGCCATTCTTGTCAAACTGACATCACCGGGACCTCTGATTTACTCACAGACTCGCGTCGGTTTGAATCTTCGCACAAAGAAGAAAAAAGATCGTCGGGAACAAGCACAAAGTCTTGCTGCTGATCATTCCGACCGCCGCAAACCTGGTCGTGATCGCCGCGAGTTGAGCAACTATGGTCGCCCATTCACGATCTACAAGTTTCGCACAATGCGAACCGACGCCGAACGCAACGGGGCTCAGTTCGCCAAACAAGGTGACGCAAGAATCACATCGATTGGACGGTTTCTTCGCAGAACACGAATTGATGAACTACCACAGCTCTGGAATATCCTCAAGGGCGACATGTCTCTGATTGGGCCCCGTCCGGAGCGTCCTGAATTCATGATGAAGCTTCAGGAACAAATCCCGAACTTCATCGACCGACTGGGACTGAAGCCAGGATTGACCGGTATCGCGCAAGTCGTCAACGGATATGACAACGAACTGGAAGGCTTTCACCGCAAAGTGTCTTACGACCTGCTCTATCTGCAAAACTGCAGTGTCTGGAACGACGTTAAGATCCTGTTCCGAACCGTTCGCGTGGTCATTACAGGTGAGGGTGCTTTGTAAGGTTCGCCTGTCACTTTATCACAACCGATTAAAACAGAAAGACGCCAACCAAGAATGGTTGGCGTCTTTCTGTTTGTAATATTCCGTGGCCGGGTCTCAGACTACGGTGAAGCAACCTGGGCTGGCGGATCTTCGTTATGTTCGTGAATTGCGATGGCCACCCCAGTCGCAGCAGCACCGATTACTGCCAGGGCCACGACGTCCATGAGACCGAAGCCAGAACTTGGCTGGTTATAGTTGTCGTAGTAAGGATCATAATAGTGTTCGTAGGCCTGGCCCCGAACAATCTCTTCGCTGGCTGCAACCACAAACCCATCCACGGCACCGGACGGAGCTGTCCCGTTTTTCCAAAGTCGCACAGATGAATTCATAGAGCCCACAGAAATTTCGTGGGCTCCGCCCCGAACTCCAGTGATCAGGAAGTCTCCTTCGGTACCAGTCGTCGTACGAGCAATCGTGGTCCCGTCGAACTTCAGTTCAATCTGAGCGTTCTCTACGGGTCTCTGGTCCGAGGTAAACACTTTGCCACGCAAAGCCCCGTCGGCTTGCAATTCGACATCACGAGCAATCCTTGCTCGCTCGATAGCAGCACCGCTGTCAGAGGCAGATCTTCCAGCACGGTCGTTATCGAAAGCAAAAGCCGTGTTGGAGATCAGGATCCCAAAGCATACCGCGATGCTGGCGGCTTTGTTCAATGATGAGTACTTTCGCATCTCTTTGAGACCTTTTCATTAATGTCAGTCGCCGTCGATCGACGCATTGCGACAGCCACGACTCGTTGGGCAGCCCTCTGGCCTCCCATACCCCCCGAACGAAAATAGCCCGGGAAAGACCGATCGTTGAAAATCGCACTTGATCGATTCATCGACAAAGGCAGAAAGAGTGCTACATTCGGAACAGCCAGAAAAAACAGATTCCGCAGAAAAACCCGGATCGGCAGTTTTCGCGGAAATGGTCCAAGGCGGAATTTTTTCGTGGGCAAACGGAGTTGACGAAACCCAGGAAAGACCAGGAGATTTTCATCTCACCCCAACTCAGCGGCTAACTTGACCGAGCATCGAATACCCCTGACGATACCTTCCTGGCTCACCCTGTCTTCATTTAATGGTTTCCGCTCGAAGAAGGAGCTTGCGTTGGTTGTTCCTATTGGGCGAGGCGCGGCCGATAATCCGGCAAACCGGTTTCTGCCGATTCTTGTGGAGGCCGATTATGAGCAGATGGAGTTCGACGACGACTTCCGGTCCGAGCTTGAACGCCCCAGGACAATGTATTTCGATGACACATCACGGACGATCATTTCAGAAAACGACAGCCCGGATGTCCCCTTTCAATACAGCCTGAATCCGTACCGTGGTTGTTTGCACGGATGCAGCTACTGTTACGCTCGCCCATCGCATGAGTACCTCGGGTTCAGCGCGGGACTTGACTTTGAAACTACGATCCTGGTGAAACGGAATGCTGCTTCATTGTTTCGCGACTGGCTGACTCGATCAAAATACGAATGCCAGGCAGTCATGCTGTCCGGTATTACGGACTGTTACCAGCCCGTCGAACGTAAACTGCAGATTACTCGACAGTGCATTGAGGTCGCCTGTGAAGCTCGACAGCCCATTTCCATAATCACTAAGAACTCCTTGATTACACGAGACATTGACCTGCTTAGCGAACTGGCGGATCAGGGCTTGTGTCGAGCCGCCATCAGCATCAACAGTCTGGATCAATCACTGACAAAACGGCTGGAGCCTGCCTGCACCGCTCCGGCTGGCCGTGTTGAGGCGATCTCTCGTCTGTCGTCTGCCGGCATCCCAGTCCACGCCATGATTGCTCCGATTATCCCGGGGATTAATGATCACGAAATCCCTTCTGTGCTGAAGGCGGTTGCTGAGGCAGGAGCTAAATCGGCCAGCTTCATTATGATTCGACTGCCACTGACGGTAGAAACTGTTTTTCTGGATTGGCTGAAGCGTCATCATCCGACTCATGCCGCCAAAGTAGAGTCTCGCCTGAGAGCTGTTCGTGAAGGAAAGCTGAATCAGAGTGAGTTCGGACTTCGCATGCGAGGAACCGGGCCAATTGCCGACCAGATCAGCGCCTTATTCAATCTGCATCGAAAACGCTGTGGGCTGACCGAAACATTGCCCGCGTTGAGAACAGACCTCTTCAGACCTCCTCGAACATCCGGCGGTCAGCAGCATCTTTTCTGAGTCCCGAGTTTCCAAATCAGTCTTTGAGTCTGCCCGGGAAACAACCGACTGACTGTGGGACGAACGCTTCGCAAAAGGTATTCTTCAGGACAACCAGTCGCGGGACTGCTTTCATCAGCTCAGGCATCTCCAACACGGACCTTTGCATAGTTCTGCAACGACAATCGAAAGTCATGAATCTGTGGACGAATCGGAGAAACCAGAACTGACTCTTCTGCAGATATCGGATCTGCATTTTGGACCGCCCTATCGAGCAGAGGCTGGTGAGGCTGTCCTGCGTCTGGCCAATAAATCAGCCATTGACGCCATCATTGTCAGCGGCGATCTGACACAGCGTGCAACGCGGGAGCAATTTGAGGCGGCTCGAGATTTTCTGTCGCGCCTGCCTTCAGTACCACAATTGGTCATTCCGGGAAACCACGATGTGCCGCTCTATCGCTTCTTTGAGCGGATGCTGACTCCCCATGGTCTTTATCAAAAGATCATCTCTTCGGAACTGAATCCCGTATTGAAAGTTGGCAAAGCGATCATCGCAGGAATCGATTCGACGTCGCCACACACGGCGATTAGTAATGGTCGGATCTTTCGACGTCAACTTGAGGCCTGCGCAGAGTTGTTCCGCGATGCTCCCGCCGATGCGATTCGGATTGTGGTGGCTCATCATCCGTTTGTTCCGGCTCCGGATTGCCTGCGCGACAAACGAGTGCAACGAGCAGTCCGAGCCATGAACATCTTCGGGGAACTGAATATCGAACTGGTGCTGGGCGGACATCTGCACCGCGCCTACGCCGGTGAATCATCGGACTTTTATCCAGCCATGCCTCGCGATCGAAGCATTCGAATTGTGCACTGTGGGACGACGACCTCAAGACGCGGACGAGGCAGAGAAGCCGGCAGAAATTCGCTGAATCTGATCGAGTTCAGAAAACAGACACTAACAGTGTCTCACTTTCTTTTCCGGGATGAGTCTCAATCATTTACGGTTGAACGTCGCCATATCTTCCAGAGGCGACAATAACCATAGCGGGGTCGCTGAATGTGCACGAACTTGATAGCAGCGCAGATCTCGACAGTGCGCAGAATCAAGACTGCAGAAAGAATGAACAGAGAGGCGTTGTCGCCTCTCTGTGGATTAACCAGAACGCCAATTCAGAACGTCAATCTGCTACTCGTTACTGTGCTTTGGTCTGTCGAAGTTCCTCGACGG
>CAIJTV010001421.1:0-1859 GCA_903823635.1 uncultured Planctomycetaceae bacterium | reverse complement strand
TCAGTGGATTATTCTCCGCCACCAGCGATTGGGCCAGTCCGAGACGTCGATGGCCCGATTCATAGGTTTTTGAATGATCGCCCGGCAATGATGACAGGAATCGTGCCTCGACGACCTCTCCTCGCGCCAACGGGTTGCCGCGCAGAAAGATGTGCGTCGGTTTTGGCAACGGATCTTCTCGCATAATCATCGCTCGCGGAGGAGATCCAGGAGATGCCAGATTCAGTTGATGAATCGCCCCTTTCTTGCCACTGGCGAGGTCAGCAATGGTGCGGTTCGTCAGACGAATGGCGTCTTCATCTGACAGATCAAACGGTGATCCTTCTGCGTAAAGATGATGTCGAATCTGGCGATGCGAAGGACTGTTAATGACCTGATGCTGCGGATGATCGTCCGGCTGGACTGTTCCACCGACCGCAGCTTCTGCTGATGATTCCAGCAACGCCTGTAACCATGTTCGCTGTTGATCGGCGAATACTTTTCCGTACACCGCCGCAACAGCACTCAATGAGCTTGGCTTCTGCTCAACCAGGGCATCCACAACAAATGGGTTCCATTTCAGCGGTTCAGCACGCAGGGCGTGCAGTTTGTCCGGAGTTCGTCCGATTGCATCCAGCTCTGCTGAAAGTCGACCGAGATACTCGTCGCGTCGTGTCTGAAATTCGGCTTCCGGGATCGCACCCCAGGACTGCATCTCCAGCCACGGACCGAAGACCGGATCTTCTTTGCTCATTCCCGCCAGCCATGTCCGCCAACGATTGAAAACCAGCGGGCGAATGTCGTCGGTGCGATAAGAAAGAAACTGAGTCGACAGGTCCTGTTCGCCGATGCCTTTCGCAATCTCGGCAAGGTACAGCCCGACCTGCATTCGCAGACGATTTCTCAGCACTTCGTTTTGTTCTCGAGCAAACTGCTGAACTTTCAATTTCAGGTCCGCAAGTTCGCGTTCATACTGCTGGCGAGCCTGCTCATCAGTCACAGCACCGATGGCCGGAAGCTCCGGTGGAGCTTTGCTGGGAGCAATCGCCGCGTACAATGCATAGTAGTCAGCCGTCGGGATCGGATCGAACTTGTGATCATGACAGCGAGCACACGTGACGGTTAGCCCCATGAGTCCTCGAGTGACCACATCGATCTGATCATCAATCGTGTCGTGGTAGTTGCGAAACTGCATACCGACCGTCAAAAATCCCAACGCCGCCATCGCGGGATCACCTTCTGGAAGTCCCATTTGATCCGCGGCAATCTGCTCCTTCAGGAAGCGGTCAATCGGCAGGTCATTATTGAACGCATTGATGACATAGTCGCGATACGTGTAAGAGAAAGGGAAGGACGTGAAACCGATCGCCGCGCCGCCGTGAGTATCCGCATACCTTGCGATGTCCAGCCAGTGTCGTCCCCAGCGTTCACCATAGCGTGGCGATGCCAGCAGTCGATCGATCAGACGTTCTTCGCTTCCGGCGGCTATATCAATCTCAAACGCTTCAACCTCAGCCCATGTCGGAGGTAATCCGGTCAGATCAAATGTCGCGCGACGAATAAACTGAGCGCGACTGACTGGCTTCGAATAGGTGAGACCTGCCTGCTCCAGTTTCTGCATCAGAAAGCGATCAACCGGCGACTTGTCTGCGTTAGGTGTTGGAAGGGCCTTTAAAAGATCGCCTGAATTCGCGATCGGCTGAAATGCCCAATGACTCGAATACTTCGCGCCTTCCTGAATCCATTGCTTCAGGATTTCTTTCTGCGCTTCCGTCAGAACTTTTCCGGTTTCTTTTGGTGGCATCACCGTGTCAGGATCTGTCGAACTTATCCGATGCATCAATTCGCTGTCGCCTGGTGATCCAGCCACGATGGAGGAT
>CAIJTV010001420.1:0-2724 GCA_903823635.1 uncultured Planctomycetaceae bacterium | reverse complement strand
CCGTGTTCTGCAACTGGCCAGTTGTCTCGAGGTGTTCCACAAGTCGTCCGACGCTGTCGTCAACGCTCAGCACAGTCCCCCAGTAGGCGTGAACCATATTCTCAAAATCTTTGACCGCCTCAGGGCGATCGTCAGGGAATTTTTTCCGCCACTCAAACAGCGGTCCGTAAATTCCGTGCCAGGTCCTGAGTCGCTGAGTGATCCACTCGGGCTTATCTTTCAAATCAAAAGCACTCGCAGGGTAGGGCACCTTGACGTCATCAAACGCATGAGCGTACTTCTCTTCGGGAAAGTAAAACGAGTGCGGAGCTTTCTGGCCGATGCACAGAGCCCACGGCTTCTCCGAACTTTGCTGCTTCAACCAGTCGATCGCGTAATCAGTGACGACGTGAGTGTAATAGCCTTTCGGAGTTTCCCTGCGCTGGCCGTTGACGTTCCACTCGGTGTCGAAATACTTGCCCTGACCTTTATGAGTCACAAACCAATCGAAACCAGGACGGGGTTCGTCGTTGTTTTCTCCCATATGCCACTTGCCCATGTAGGCGGTGGAGTAACCTTCTTTTTGAAGCTGACCGGGCCAATGCGGCAGTTCGGGAGGCAGCTCCGTGAAATTATCACGCACACCGTGTCGATGAGCATACAAGCCGGTCAAAATGCTGGCTCGACTGGGCGAACACAACGACGTCGTGCAGAAGGCATTCTTAAACCGCACGCCTCGTTGAGCCAGTCGATCAATGTTTGGCGTGCGAACATGTTTTGATCCGTAGCAGCCCAGAGCATCTGGACGAAGATCATCACACAGTACAAACAGCACGTTGGGCCGCGGCTCATTCGCAGAGACGACCGCCACGGAAAGAAACAGCAGCATCGTCAGGAAAGCGGGAACTCGCATGGTGGTGTGTCTTTCAGTCGAGATCAGTTTGCTGCGCGTGGAGTTGATTGTTTAACGGCAAGCTGCCGGCGTTGGTGCTCAATTGCGCCAACGCTCGCGGCTCGCCGTTAAACTAAAAAGCAGATCTGCAGTTCAAGCCTTACCGCAGACCTTCAGAATCGCTTTGCAGAAGTCCGGCAAGTCATCCGGCTTCCGGCTGCTGACGAAATGGCGATCGACGACGACAGACGCGTCTTCAAAGATCGCCCCGGCATTCACCAGATCGTCTTTGATTCCCGGCGAGCCCGTGACTTTGACTCCTTTGTAAACGCCAGCCGAAATCGGCATCCAGCCACCATGGCAAATAGCGGCGACCAGTTTTCCGGCGTGAGCGAACTCACGCGTAATCCGCAACACTTCCGGATCTCGGCGAAGTTTGTCCGGCATCCAGCCACCTGCACAGATGAGCCCATCGTAGGCGGCCACATCAATGCCTTTGATCAGAATGTCGGAGACGCAGGGATAGCCGTTCTTGCCAACATACTTCTTCCCGGCTTCCTGTCCCGCCAGATGAAACGCGGCTCCGGCTTCGATGAGGCGTAGCTTGGGATACCACACTTCCAGATCTTCGTAGTCGTCGCCAACAAAGCACAGAAATTTTTGTCCAGCCAATGTCGTCATGATGGTCCGTCCACAGATCACAGAGTAGAGAATTTCAGGAGTGCGAATCGTGACCAACGCCCGCGAATTCGCAAGCGTACTTCGGATCAGAATGTTCGCCTGCCGTGACGCTGTACAGAGACCCCTGGCGTCACCGATAATCGCCGCCCCTTTCAAATTTACTGTCAGACTTTTGATTCCAGTGGCAACACATCTGTCGCTGCCCTGTCTCATTTGGAAAATCGTTCATGTCGGCTCCCGGTAACGAATCAGAAATTGACCAACAACTTCGCGACCTTCAGGAAAAAGCGGGCGAACTGATTCCTCAATGTCGTTTCGCCAGCTCTTCTCGCTTGTACGGTGAACTGCGTCGCCGAGGTCGCACGGAGCATCGTGCTCAGGCCTACGTGATGGGCACATTTTTCCAGATGGATCAGGCTCAATACCTGCTCGACTTCCAAACCATGCGCGAACGGGCCGTGGAGCTCATCGCGATGCTGGAGGATGAAGAACAGTTGCGGCAGATTCAGTCTGACTTTCCGCGAGACCAATATGAGTACCTTGTTTACTCCATGAGTTCCTGTGCTTACGAGAATCTGGCCGAAGCCACTGGCCAGTTGGAAGGGTATAACTCCGAAGGCATGCATGCCTGCATTGCCGACGGCATTCAGATTTGTCGGCGCACCGGGAAGACGGGCTGCGTGAGTTGTTTCCGCGAATACGCCTGCGATGTGTATCTGGCGGCTGACGATCCGGATATCGCCGGACATCAATGCCGCCTCGTGATGGAGCAGGAAAGTGGCTGGTCTGATCGAGGTGATCGGCGATGGCTGGCGTCGACAAAACTGGCATGGCTGGAAGCGATGCAGGGCAGATTCGACGAAGCTCTGGTCACGATCGACAAGGCTCTGGAGTTTACAAACGGCGATGCTGTCTCGCTGAAATTCGAAGGCCGGATTCGCACGCTGCTGGTCCGTGATTCCATTCGCCTGGCCGCCGGGCTCGAGCCTCTGATGGCTACAGACCCAGCGTTTGCGGACATGCCGTCGGCCGAAGAATGCCCGGTCTTCGAGAATGCTATGGATCTCAACACCGCACTGCAGATGGCGCGAGATCAGAAGTGGGATGAAGCGTCTCAGTTGCTGTCCAAATGGGATCAGCGTCTGCAAAAATGTAACGGCACTCATCTTTGG
>CAIJTV010001419.1:0-10626 GCA_903823635.1 uncultured Planctomycetaceae bacterium | reverse complement strand
GCGTCTTCGCGTGACACCTGCTTCAACCTGCGTACCGACCTTGGGCTAGACGGTCATTTGCCGGAATAACTCCAGCCGTTTTGCAATCACAGAGTTCTTGAAGACAGACTCACGCGAAGGCCCGGAGTCGCGAAGAAGACAATCGTCAGAGAGTTTCTCTTTACGCCTTCCCGGCTTCTGGTGAATCGTCCTCGCGCCAATCTGCAGCCCCATTCGAAACGCGAGACAGCCCATCCTTGATCAACTCGGCCCCAAAGTTAATGAGATAGCCCAGTCGTTTATTAGAAAGCCGGAGATAGGTTAGCAATTGTTTCTTGTGCACCGGCTGGATCTGTTCAAGCGATTTCAGCTCCAGAATTACCAAGTCGGCAACAACGATGTCCGCGCGAAACCCTTCGTCGAATCTAAGATCATCGTAGACAACTGGAATTGGTATCTGACGTTCCAATGATAGTCCGCGTTTTCTGATCTCGTGCGCCAAGGCGACTTCATAAACCGACTCCAATAGACCGGGGCCGAGTTTCTGATGCACCTTGAAGGCGCAGTCGACGACAATTCTGCCAATTTCGTTTTCTGTCATAGAGAGCTCTTGAGAATGCCGTGTCACGCCAGGATGCAAATTTAAAGGACAAAAGCCGCCAGAATTGTATCTCACCTTCGCGTCTTCGCGTGAGCCATTTGAAGAGTTTTTCTGTGTTCAGTTATCAGTGCTCAGAAAGAACTGAAGCAGAAGACTCAGCACGCAGGATCAAGTCGGGCGTGATCGTATGGATGTCATCGCGAACGCTACGTTCTGTGAAGACTCTCCACGAGTTTAATAACGGCACTAAATCTACATGAATTGCGAAACCCACTTCTCGACGATACAAGCCACCTCAGAAGCATCCAATCGAAATTTCAACAGCGAGGCTCCAAGATGTCCCGAGTTGATCGTCGTCGTGTTCTGGAAACACTCAGTCTGATTGGTATCGGCACCGCCACTTTCCAGCGAGCACTGTCGGATGAAGTCGCCAAACAAGCCGGGTTGAGCCTGGAACAGATCACTCACGCTGAATGGGTGGCTGGCATCACGTTGACCGACGAGCAGCGAACTGCTCTGACAGGACGGCTCAACGGTGCTCGAGACGATGCCGAGCAGATTCAGAAGATTCCTATTCAGTACGATTCATTGCCATCGTTCCGGTTTGACCCTGAGATGGCTGATCCTGCTGTCAAAGTGCGTGCCTCAGCAATGCCGCCGTGGTTACTGGACGCCGGCGAAGATAGCTCGGAGAAGGGCCGTCCAGAGAAAACAGAGCTGGCAGCGTCAGACGATCTTTCATTCCTGACGATTCGTGAGTTGGGAAGCCGCCTGCGAGCCAAACAGCTTACTGCTGTTCAACTGGCCGAGCATTGTCTGAAGATTCTGGAGGAGAAAAATGCAACGCTCAATTGCGTGGTTACTCTGACCAGAGATCTCGCCATGAAGCAGGCAGAGCGAGCCGACAAAGAGCTGGCTTCCGGACATGATCGTGGCCCTCTGCACGGAATACCATGGGGAGCCAAAGATCTTATTTCCGTCGCCGGCTATCCCACCACCTGGGGCGCGACGCAATTTCGAGAGCAGCAGTTTGTAACGGATGCCCGTGTTGCTCAACGACTTGATGAAGCAGGAGCTGTGCTGGTTGCCAAGTTGTCGTTGGGTGCGTTGGCGATGGGCGACAAGTGGTTTAATGGACAAACAAAGAACCCGTGGAATCTCGAACAAGGTTCCAGCGGTTCGTCGGCGGGTTCGGCATCAGCCGTTGCTGCGGGGTTGGTGCCCTTTGCCATCGGCAGTGAAACGTTGGGCAGCATCGTTTCTCCTGGCCGTCGTTGCGGAGTCGTTGGTCTGCGTCCAACCTTTGGCCGCGTTTCCCGCGCAGGTTGCATGGCTTTATCGTGGACCATGGACAAAATTGGTCCGATGGCCCGCACAGCCGATGACTGCGGCGCCGTTCTTGCGGCGATTCATGGTCGCGATGATGCGGATCCGACGACAGTCGATCGGTGGTTTCACTGGCCGGTCAAAGCGGACCTTTCCAAACTGCGAATTGGCCGAGTCACCAATTGCGACACGTCACCACCCGATCAGGCGGCTCTGGATATTCTCAAAGAACTGGGAGCTACCATCGTCGAGATTGAACTGCCTCGCGGCATTCCGGATTCACCTTTGAGCAGCATGCTGGATGTTGAAGCGGCCTGCATTTTTCAGCCGTTAACTCGGACAGGGAACACTGAAGGCCTGAATTCGTGGGGCGACATTTTTCGAGCATCCCATTTCGTTTCGGCCGTCGACTACCTTCAGGCATCGCGAGCAAGATTCGAACTGATGAAACAGATGGCTCGTGTGTTTACGTCCGTCGATCTTTACATCGGCGGTGACGATCTGGGTATCGCCAATCTGACCGGCCATCCGTGTATGACACTGCCCGTCATGATGGCCGACGTGAAGCCTCAGGCAAGGCCGCTATGCTGTACGCTGACATCGGGTCTCTATGATGAAGCGACATTGCTGGCTGTTGCAGGGCTCATCGAAAGCAAAGCCGATGTCGTGAAACATCGGCCGCAGTGAGCTGACACGATCACTCAGCGATCCGCAACAGCGTCTTACCAAGCTTCGAAGAATCTTCCGCCGACATCACTGCTTGACGCACATCATCCAGTGAAAATGTTTGCGCGATTTCTGAACTGAGTACTCCGGACTGAATCAGGTTCGTGAGTTTTCGAACGAGCCCGAGCTTAAACAACAGGCCGGTCTTATTCATGAAGTTGCCCAGCCAGAAACCTTCAACGCGGCTTTCCACTGTCATCAGCGTGCGTGGAGAAAACTGCAAAGGCTGCCCGCTCAGTGTGCCAAACGCCAGCATTCGTCCATCCAGACCAAGGCTGCGAATGACGGCCGAACCGGTTTCGCCGCCGACCGCATCAACGGCATACTTCAGTCCTTCAGGTCCCACGACAGCTCGAATCCGATCCGTCAGTGCGGCGGGATCAGTTGAGTCATCAAAGACTTCCACATGATCGGCCCCAAGTCGACGTAGTTCTTCGGCCGTCGATGAGCGACGAACAACGTTCAGCGTTCGAAAGCCGCAGTGTTTGCCCAGACGAATAATCATCCGGCCCAGTGCGGAGCCTGCGGCGGTCTGCAGCAGCCAGGCTCCCTGCGGCACCTTCAAAACTTCGCGAGTCATTACCCAGGCTGTCGCAGGATTCACAAAAAATGTGGCCGCCTGTTCCAGAGACAAGCTGCCGCTGATGGGAATCACCTGGCCGGCTGGAACGACAGCATATTGAGCCCAGTTGCCACCCTTTTTGTTTAAAACGACGACTCGTTTTCCGCGAAACAGTCTTCCCTTTAGGCCACCGCCCGAGTCTTCCACGACACCAACACCTTCAAAACCCGGCGTTGCAGGACACTGAGCTGGGATCGTGTAGTGACCTCGAACAAACATCAGGTCCGATGGGTTCACCGGGGCCGCCAGCATACGGACAAGTACTTCACCATACGCCGGACGAGGCTTCTCGATGGATTCAGTCGTCAAGACTTCACTGGGTGACCCCGGAGTTGCAAATCGAACGGCTTTCATGATGATCTTTAATTAGTGAATTGTGCAGACGTTCGAGGATCAATCAGGCTCCGCGTCCAGAGTCACAGCAATGGACTTAAAGGCGGGCGTCTTTGACAGCGGATCGACGGCTGATGGAACCAGCACATTCGATTCTGGATAATACATCGCCACATTTCCGGCCCGGATGTCGAACTCGCGAACGAGGATGTAACGCATCTCACCCGCTTCACTGCGGATCCGAATGCGCTGTTCGGGCTTGAATCCCAGGCGAACGATATCGTCACGATTCATCAGCACGACATCTCGACGCTCCTGACCTCGATAGAGATCTTCTTCGTCATAAACGACGCTGTTGAATTGTCCTTCCGAACGCATCGTCATCAACCGCAGCTGATTGCCGGAGAGATTGTTTTCCGGAAGCGCCGTGGGAATGAACTTCGCCTTGCCGGAAGGAGTTGGAAACTTGTAGCCCGTGACGGCTCGGCCCGGCACGTGGAATTCCGTCTTTGTTCCACCAATCGATTTCAGGTCTTCGTAGCCGGGAATCAGATCTGCGATCAACTCACGAATGGCCTGATGACTTTGCATCTTTGACCAGTCCAGACGACTATCTCCCGCAAAGATCTTCTGGCCGATTTCCGCAAGAATCGAGACTTCGCTGCGAGCATTCTGATGTCGTGACGGCCCACCGTCGCTCAGACGCACATAGCTGAACATCGATTCCTGAGTCGTCGTCTGCGGCTCTTCATCACGCGGCAGAACCGGCAGAATGAATGTCTCCTCACCCGTGCCCCAGGCATGACCTGTGTTCAGCGTGGTCGACATGTAGACGATCGTTTTGATCTTCTGCATCGCATCGAATGCTCGCCGAGCATTCGGGTTGCTGCCGTAAAGATTCCCACCCAGTTGCAGCGTGAAATCCATTTTGCCGAGATACGCAGCATCCATACAGGCCATCGTGTCATAGCCCGGTGACTTTGGAGCCTCGATGCCCAGAGTCTTTTCGAATCTCTCGAGCATGTTCTGCTTCAAGGCTGGAGTCACACCGACGGTTCCCAGTCCCTGCACGTTGCTGTGTCCGCGAATCGGCATCAAACCGGCGTTGGTACGTCCGACCATTCCGCGAAGAAGTGCCAGATTGGCGATGGCGTGGACATTGCGAGTGCCATGCAGATGATGAGTAATCCCCATGCACCAGCCAATGACGACATTCTTCGCCTTACAATACTGATCGGCAATCTTTCGAATCGTTTCTCGATCAACACCACTCTGAGCGACGATCGCATCCCACGACGTGGACTGCACCGACTTCAGGAAGTCTTCGAATCCTTCGGTATGTTCGGCGACAAACTTTGTGTCATGCCCTGATCGTTCGACAACATCCTTCGCGATCCCGGTCAGCAAAGCAAGGTCGCCACCGATATGCGGCTGGACGTATTGACTGGCGATCTCCGTTCCGAACAGCAAACTGCGCACGTCGCTGGGAACTCGAAAGCTGGTCAGCCCCAGTTCCTTCATCGGATTGATCACGATGATTTTGCCACCGCGTCGACGAATCTCCATCAGCGAACGCATCAATCGAGGATGATTGGATGATGGATTCGCGCCGATCAACAGATAGAGATCGGTCTTCTCCAGATCTTCCAGGCGAACCGTACCAGCCCCGGTGCCGATCGACATTCCCAGGCCGACGCCGCTGGCCTGATGACAATAGTAGGAGCAGTTATTGACGTAGTTTGTGCCAAACAGTCGAGCCAGCATCTGGAACAAAAAACCGGCTTCGTTCGAGGCGCGACCACTGGCATAGAAGAAGCTGCGTTCCGGACCAGCAGCCTTCATGCGATCTGCAAGCGTTGAGATCGCATGTTCCCAGGTTGTGACTTTGTACGCTGTCGCACCTTTGGCGAGGTAGAGCGGCTCGCTGATTCGACCGGATGTCTCCAGCTGTCGAGGCGTCATCGCCCGCAGATGATTCAGGCTGGTGCCTTCGATGAATTCCTTCCGCAGCGCGCCCTGCATGTCGGAGGCCATCGCCTGGAAAGACTTCTTACAGACTTCCGGAAAATGGCCGCCTTCATTGACCATGCCACCAAGCTGTCCGCCCATGCCGACCGCGCAGGTCTTGCAGGTGTTTTTGGAACGCATGGCTTTCCACATGTTCCACCAGCCAACTCGTTGTGCGAGTTGAAGACTGTATCGAATGGCTTTCCAGCCACCACCGCTGCGAGGTCGTTGCATAGGCTCACCGTAATGTCGAACACCTGACAAAACCGGGACTGGCTCCCGAAGAGATATCCGCGATCAAAGAGAACAACGGCAGGACGCCTGTCCTGGTTTTGTCATGATCCTTGCGGACAACAGCCGTTATTCTCCGTCTGGTTCTTCCAGATAAGTATAACCGTTGAGTGCTTCTTCGTAGAACTTCACGAACTGGCCGGCCTGAACATGGTCGATTCGATTTTCGCGAACTGCGACTTCGACGGCAGCCTGAAGACGATTGATCAGGTCACGACCGCGGAACTGCACATAGTCCAGAACCTCCGCGACCGTTTCTCCCTTGATGATTGTATCGAGCACCACTTCGCCGGTCGAAGAAACATCCACGTGAACGGCGTTGGTATCACCAAAAAGGTTATGGAGGTCGCCAAGGATCTCCTGATACGCTCCGATCAGAAAGATGCCCAAATAGTAAGGTGATCCGTCGAATTCATGCAGCATCAGAGTCCGGCGTACGTCACGGCGATCGATGAACTGATCAATCTTCCCGTCCGAGTCGCATGTGATGTCGCTCAGTACAGCATGCCGCGTCGGACGCTGATCCAGCTGATGAATTGGCATCACAGGGAACAATTGCTTGATCGCCCATGAATCCGGACAGGACTGGAACAGGGAGAAGTTACAGAAGTAGTTGTCCGAGAGAACTTTATCGAGCCGTTCGAGTTCTTCCGGAACGTACTCCATTGTGCCGGCAAGTTGCCAGATCTTATGGCACAGCGTGAAATAAATATTCTCAGCCAGACAACGTTGTTCCAACGAGACGTAGCCCGTGTTAAACAGAGTCATCACGGTGTCGATGGCTGTCTGAGCATCGTGGTACGTTTCCAGGATATTTCGCTGAGTCAGACCTTTGTATCCCTGATACAGATCATGCAATGCCTGCTCAGCATCTTCTGGTGGAGCGAGAGCGGCTTCAGAAGTGTTTTCGCCCTGCTGTGAAACACCCAGCACGCTGAAGACAAGTACGCTGTGAAACGCCGAGATCGCTCGACCACTCTCCGAGATGATATTCGGATGCGGCACGTTGGCTTCGTCGCACACGGTTTGAATCGTGTAAACCACGTCGCGAGCGTATTCTTCCAGCGTATAGTTCACGCTGGATTCGAAGTTCGTCTGGGAACCGTCGTAGTCACCCCCAAGGCCACCACCCACGTCCAGGTATTTCAGACCAGCGCCGCGACCAGCGAGTTCGGTATAAACTCGAGCCGCTTCGTTCAGGGCCGCTTTGACCTGACGGATATTGGTGATCTGACTGCCCAGATGGAAATGCAGCAGCGTGAAGCAGTCTTCCATGCCACGCTTCTTGAGTTCATCCAGAGCCATCAGAATTTCGTTGGCTCGCAGACCGAACTTGGAACGATATCCGCCCGATGACTGCCACCGGCCTGCTCCTCGCGCCGCCAGCTTCACACGCATTCCGATCTGGGGTCGCACGTTCAGCTTTTCGGCGTACTTCAGAATCAGTTCCAGTTCGGTGTACTTCTCGACGACTGGAATTACGTGCCGACCGATCTTCTGAGCCAGCAACGCCATTTCGATGAATTCGGCGTCCTTGAAACCGTTGCAAATAATTGGCGTCTCAGCCTCGGTCATCGCCACAACGGCCAGGAGCTCCGGCTTGCTGCCCGCTTCGAGACCGAACCCAAATTCACGCCCGTACTCGACGACCTTCTCAACGACTTCTCGCTGCTGATTCACCTTGATCGGGTAAACGCAGGCGTAGTTCCCTTTGTAGCCGTGTTCCTTGATCGCATCGCCGAACGCTTTGTGCAGAACAGCGAGACGATCGCGAATGATTCCGTTGAAACGCAACAGCACCGGAACATCCAGCCCTCGCATCTGAAGTCGCTGGATCAGTTCTTTCAGGTCCACGGACCGAGCCGGATTGCGATCCGGATGTACGAGGACGTTCCCGTTGGGGCCAACCGAAAAATAACCGTTCCCCCAGCGAGGAACCTCGTACATTTCAGCGGCGTCAACAGTACTCCAGCGCAACGGGGATTGATCAATCATTCCGGGAATAACTCCGCTTCAGCGAGGGGGACCAGAAAGGAAGAAAGCCCGGTGACCAGAGGTCAGCGGGCGTTTAAATCTTAATAATTGCATCACAACACGTTGCCGAAAGAACAGAATTCAACGGCAATGGGCAGGACTTCTTCAGAATCGAATGAGCGGCGAACTTGCAAGAAATTCGCCACTCCTCGACCATCGCTTTATGCTTTCACAGTGCCTTGAACTCGATTCAGGGCCCAGATCAGGATCGGACTCGCGATGTAAATCGAACTATAGGTTCCCGCGATACATCCGACCAGGAGACACCAGGCAAATCCGTGAACCCCTGCGCCACCGAACGCGTACAGAATAAAGACCACGATGAACACGGTGGTTGCTGTCAAAATCGTTCGGCCCAGGGTTTGGTTCAGTGCCAGATTGACCATCGAAACCGTGATCGCCGGATTCTTACCACGAACTTCGCGAATTCGGTCAAACATTACGATCGTATCATTCAGCGAGTACCCGACCAGCGTCAGGAACGCCGCAATCATTGGAAGATTGATGCGGAAGTCGTCAATCAGGAACAAGTCGCCGATTGGAGTTCCACTGACCCAGCTTGCCATAGCCACAAATCCAAGGCTGACGAGCACGTCGTGGACCAGAGCCACCACGGCCGCCAAGCCGAACACCACATTCTGGAAGCGGAACCAGATATAAGCCGAGATCGCAACAATACTCAGCAAAATCGCGATCAGCGCGCTTTCCTTCATCTCGCTGGCAACCGCAGAGGCAAACGTATTCACTTCATCAAACAATGGTGTTGAGGCCAAAGTTGACTGCATAGACCCCAGAGCCGACTTCAAATCATCAGCAGCAATCTCCGGAGCAACTCGTACTGTCAACTTGTTGAACTTACGAACGCTGCGTTCACCAACTGATGTACCGGCCCCTTCTGTTCCCTCAAGCCCGAGCAGACCTTCGGTGACCTGATACTTGCTGCTCCCGTCCTCTTTCTTAATTGCTCCCAAAGCAGCAGCCAGCATGTCGTTGACGGTGCCGGACGCGACCTCTTCAGAGAACGTAAGGTCAGAGGCAGAGCCGCCTTTGAATTGCATGCGAGAAATGGCTTCCGCAGACTCATCACCGTCAGCGATCACGACAGGAGCAATTTCAGAGAACTCCAGCGAGACCATTCGCAACTTAATGGATGGATGCTCCTTGAATGATTCGTAAACCATGTCTCGAACACGTTGTTCAGCCGACTTCTTGCCAGCCGACTCCGTGTCGCTCGGTGAATGGTCATCTTTCTCCGTTGAACGCAGTCGGAAGTAGTTGCCAATTCCCTCCTGGCTGTCTTCTCCCAATGTCAGTCGTTCAAGAGTGAACTCGTCCTTAAACTGATCCTTTAGTGCGGCAGAAACCTCAACCGTCTTCTGCGGCTCAGTGGTCTGGAAAGAAACCATCGTTCCACCCGTAAAGTCGATGTCATAGTTCTTTTCGCCGCGAATGAAGAAGGCGATCAGACCAACACCGATAATCACAAGGGAGATCGTACACCACATGACCTGATGCTTCAGGAAGTCGATTCGTGTTTCGCCGATCAACTGGCTCATGTTCAGCTTCTTCAACCAGCGTCGCTTTTCAGCGATGTCGAACATCAAGCGACCAACAAACAGAACCGTGTACATACTGATGGCAAGACCAAGGAAAAGAGTAACCGCAAATCCTTTGATCTGGTCAGTTCCAATCGCAAACAGAATCACGGCTGTCAGCAACGTGGTAATGTTCGCGTCAAAAATTGTGATGAACGCTTTCTCGAACCCGTTCTGAATCGCCATTCGAATGCTGGAGCCCTTCGCGATTTCTTCTCGCATACGCTCATAGATCAGAACGTTGGCATCGACCGCCATACCGATCGTCAACACGATACCAGCAATACCTGGCAGAGTGAACGTGGCATTGATCGCCACCATCGCTGCGATTGTCAGCAACAAGTTCAGCATCAGAGAAATCACGGCCACGATCCCTGAGAATCGATAGTAGGCCAACATAAAGATCACAACCGCAAGACCACTGATCAGCGTCGCACTCACTCCTTTATTACGAACGTCAGCTCCCAGAGTCGGGTCGACTGTCGCTTCGCTCAGAGGCTTGGGGTCGATCGGAACTTCCAAAGCACCAGCGTTCAGGACGTTCGACAGCTCTTCCGCTTCTGCTCGCGTAAACCCGCCCGCACCGCCGGAGATCTGACCACGATTCGTAATCTGCTCATTGATGTTCGGTGCACTGAAGACCTTCTTATCGAGCACGATAGCCAGCTTGCGAGGAGGCAGGCCCGGCTTTGGAGCATTGCGTCCCGTTAACTGACCAAACAGATAACCACCGGTCTGATCGAAGTTAAAGCTGACGACGATCGCACCGTTCTGATCAAAGTCCGGCGTTGCCGAGCGAAGATACTTACCCGTAACACTTTCGTCCGGAGGCTCAACCAGCAGAAGATACTCTTCGGTTTCATAGTTCTCCATCTTGCCGTTGACTTCACGAGTCTTCTGGACGCTGCGACGAATCACGGATTCATCGAGCAACTTCGGAGCACCATTCTTCTCAAAGGCCGGGATCCAGCGGGCTACGATCTCACCATCCATCTCAAGAATGGTCTGCGACTTATCCAGTTCGTTAGCCATTCTCTTGTTTTTTTCTCATGATCTTTTTTATATTATTCTTATTTTGTAGCACGTTCTCTTTCTCTTTAATGCTCTTTTTT
>CAIJTV010001418.1:0-1991 GCA_903823635.1 uncultured Planctomycetaceae bacterium | reverse complement strand
TGCGCATCCCAGTCTGCCGGGTGCTGCCAGTATTCCGGAGCGATCCCGTGCTTGACCTGACCAACACCAATTTGTCCCCACGCAGCTGGACTATAACCGCGACGCAGTTCTTCCGTGTTCAGTGGAATCGAGCTCACATCGACAGGACGTGCGATGGTCATTGGTGGGATTTCACGCACGAACTTTGGAAACTCGATGGCTGTTCCGCCGTTGCGAAGAGCCGGGTGCATGACGGCTGAGCCCGTCGCTGTGGACGGAATTGGGAAGTCTGCAACCTGACGACCAGCCGCTGGAGTGGCGGCACCTGTGGCACCCGCCCACACACCGTCGGTGTGCGCAGCGATGTGCTCGAAGTGACCGATGACCCACACAGCTCGTACAATTTTCTGAGCCGCATCTTCCTGCGTTCCAGTAATCGGTGGCGTAGGATCTGTCGCGACCGAAGGATTCAGTGGGTTTGTTGGCAACGTCAGGAAGTTTGAGAACTTACCACGAGCTGCACTCTCAACGGAACCAGCGACGTCTGCTCCCGCATTGCCAGTCGTTGTGCCGCCACCAGTTGCAGTACCGCCGCCAGTTGTTGGCCGCGAACTGGCTGGCAATTGATCAATCATCGCCTGAATGTCTGCATTGCTGCCAGCGGGTTGACCATTGGCACCGAACAGAGTTGCGATAACGTTGTTACGCTCCTGCTTCTGCTGCGTTTCGAGATCCTTGCGATCATTCTCGTGACGAGCGAGAGCAGTTTTGAATTCGGCCAGTACATCGTCCCGTCGAGCCTGATCCAGCTCCGGAGCCTGGACTCGCTTCTGCAGGTCACCGATTTCTTCCTGATGAAGTTCCTGAAGGTCTTTCCATTCCTTCAAATGGATCTTCTGAAGTTCAGCGGCAACCGCCTGCTTTTCTGCATTAGTTGCTGTCTGAGCCGACGTTGGTGGTGTCGTATTCCCGGTTGGCGTATTCGTAGGCGTATTGGCCGGTGCCGTGGGGAGGTTGCCCATGACAGTTTCGGCGATGACAACCCCGGATCGCTTCAGACGCAGGACTTTACCTGCCAGAGCTTTGGCTGTTGCGTCATCGAACTTCGCTGAAACGCGTGTCCCTGGACCACCGGTTCCTTCAACAACAAACGTGAACCCCGCTTTGAGTTCTGTTTCTTTGCCCTTGTCATCGACGGAAAAAACCGTCATCCCGGTCGTTCGTTTGTCATCGAAACCAAACGACGACGAAACAAAACACACTAACAAAGCCCATGTCACAAGCTGCCGCAGCAACTTCCGACTCCACATGGTAGTTCGCACTGCTCTTCTCCAAATAACATCAAAAGTGAATTCGCGCTGCAGTCCAGTTCACAGGAACCGCAGAAATGGTGATCTGAACTTGTTAGTGCTTTCCCACCGACATCCGGTCCGAGGAGACGAAACACACAGTTCTTTTTTGGCAGGATTCGCAGAGTTCGCTTCTCGGGTCAGGCATGACTTGTTCATGCACGGTCATCAGGCCACGCACCTGACCTCCGCGATGTGACAAGTCTCTGCTGATCCACCCTTCGACTCATCGAAGAGTTTTTTTGTGCGACGTGGGCACAACAGGATGGGCAGAACTACTTCCGGAAAGCGTGTTGTGAAATCATTCAGGCGAACAGGGAGTCGGAACAAATGATTCCTTCAACACAACTCAACTCATTCCATTGTGCCGTCCCATTTTTTTTGTCCGCCAATAATTCTTTTTGAAGACTCAATTCTCCTGCCCCCTAACGCGACCGCCTGGACGAACTGAAACTTCTGGTCCTCTTGCGCCCCGGTCTCCCTATTTCGTTGCAGGGCTTTCCACTCGCTGGCTCGCGATTGCGAGATTCCGGAATGGAGATTTGCCATCAGGTTGAAGCCGGCCGTGGATCGAGTCGCACCGGTTATTCGGGATGAATCGGCGGCAGGTCACGGAAAGGGCGTTGACGCCCCATTCGATGCGAACAGCAAGTCGGAACAAAC
>CAIJTV010001417.1:0-2749 GCA_903823635.1 uncultured Planctomycetaceae bacterium | reverse complement strand
GGGTTCTGATTCTGGACGTGAATCGGTGAACCTGTCATGTTTATCAGTTTTCTCTCGTCCTGGATTCCTGAAAAATTGAACGAGACACCGATGTCTCCCTGTTCTGGTGAGCTTATGCCAGTTGTTGTACGCAACTTTCAGATCCTGAGTAATTTCATCTCCTTCGGCGCGGTGCCGGCGTTGTTTTTTCTCGCCCTTGCCGGGGTGCCGGATGGTCAGGCTTGCGCACAGGATTCAACAACTCCGGCGGCAGAAGCTCCGACTCAGACTGCTCCGGACAGTGCATCAGCGCCAGCGCCGGATAGTGCGGCGGCTCCCGCGGCAACTCCGGCTGTTGTGGACAACGCACAACAGTATGTGCTGAATCAGCAGAAGCTAACGCGGTCGATTCGAGAAATTCGCAATCCTCTTCCCGGACCGGACAGGGCTGCTGCAGACAAGGTGAAGAGGCAATACACCCAACTGCTGGCTACTGGATTCAGCGGTGAGGCCGACTCGAAAATTGTTCGTGACTATTTGACATGGTTGATCTTTCAAGCCACGGATCCGGCTTTCAGTCAGAGTTCGAAGAATATGGAGAACCTGATCGAGGACGTAAAGAACTCGATCGTGAAAGCTGGCTCCGGTGCTCAGGGTGGTCAGGCAGGAAAAGACCGAGAGCGACGAAAGTATTGCTCGGAGGTTCTCGCGGTCGTAAAGCAGATGTTGGACAACAATCTTGATTCTCGATTCGCGGCGATCAAGATCATGCAACACCTTTACGATACGATCCCCGCGCAGGGTGGCGGAGCGAACTCAATGACTCGGCTACATCCTGAAGCCCTCACGGTAATGCTGACGGTTCTCAATGATGCCAATCAGCCCGATTCCGTGAAGTCTGTGACAGCAGCCTCCCTCAAGAACATCCTGATGAATTGTGATGTGGTCGAGCAGGATCAGTTTCGAATTTCGGACGCGATCTACAAAGAAATCGTTCGTCCATTCACTGAAGTTGCATTTCAAATGGACCTGATTGATGCAGCCTACTTGATTACCAAGCCAAGAAGGACTGTGGGCACTCCTGAGCCAACAGCTCTGAAGATTTTTGCCGCAGTGATTAATGACCGAACAAAACCGGTCGAAGTTCGGTGTCACGCTGCGAAGGGTTTTGGAATTTGCAACTATGACGTTGCAGGGACAAAGTTTGAGCCAATCGCATGGAAGGTCACTCAACTGGCATTTGATGCAGCATCTGAATACAGCCAGGATCCGGGCAACCCTAAATGGCAGTGGTGCGGGATCGACTTGTTGCTGACTTTTCGACATGCAACGGCCGCAGGGGCCGCTGCCGCTCCGCCAGCGACTCAGGGAATCATGAACCGAGCGCCCAATGCCAAGGTTATCTCAGATGCGGCCCCGTTTGTGACAACCGTTTCGCTGAAGCTTATCTCCAACAAGGGCAACTTTTCAGCCCAGGAAATTGCCGTGCTGGCGAAAATGAAGACATGGCTGTCAGAGAATGTCCCGGCTGATCTGAAATGGGACACGAACGCTGCACCGCTGCAGAAATAAATAAGTGGTCGTGCGATGACGGATTCTGAAAACACATCAGCTTTGCCTCTGACACCAGACGGACAAGCGAAGTTGCAGTCATTGGTTGTGCGGAGCCAGAAAGTGATGGCTCACGGATGGATGATTCGCACGTTCATTAAGCATTCCGATGAGGTTGAGGACTACCCGGAACTGAACGAAATGGCTCGAACGATCTTCGACGTTTTTCGTGCAGTGGAGACTCAGGTAGAAGATCCTCAGTCGTACTTCAGAACGGTCCGCAAGAAGCTCGGGAAGCTTTCGTCTGCGGCCGAGCAGTTTGAGAAAGACGCGTGGCATGCGTCGACACATACTAACTTTCAGCAGGCGGCCATTGCCGCAAAGTTCCTTGGCGAGCAATTGCTGGACCTTGTGACTGAAGCTGAAAAGCTGGTCCCTCGCCCAGTTCCGCCAAAAATCACATTGCCGATTTCTCCCAGGCCAACATCGGGACCTGCCGCGTCTGAATAGTCAATCAGTGGCTGACTCATGAGGCACGGTGGACCGGAATTTCCCGGCACGAGCACTGTGGTCGGGCTGAAAGCCGAAACTGATCTTAAGTGGCGAATTTCTCTGAAAAGTGCCATAAATCTAGCAAATCGCGACGCGGTCGAAAGCAGGCATAACTCTTCTGATCGCGATAATCACAATTCTCCGCAGGGATTCGCGTCGTTTGGGGGAGTCCCCAACCAGAAAAGTCGAACTCCGCGATGGGGGCGACCGATTGCGCCAGCGCCACTCCTGGTTGGTGGATTGAGGAGCGCGAAGTGCCGGGATGATGTTTCTGATCTGACGGCACATTCATTGTCAGCGGGAACACGCGTCGAGAACGCGGGTCGGTGTGGTCGCCAGTCGAATGTTGAGGAATTGCCTCTTTGCCGAATAATGGGGAAAGGTCCCGTGTTCGTCGTGGGGTGTTTTCCGGAAAGAACATTGTTAGGACCCAACTTCTCTGGAACCCGGGGCTTGTGTTGCGTTTCCGAAGTGAACACAATCCAGTGGTGAGAAAATTCCTGTTTTTTCAGGTTCTGTAGATTGCGGATTCGGAGTTCTGAGCATGCGTGACTGGCTGGAGCGCTTTGTCGACGATGGCACCATTGGGGAATCTCAGTTGGAAGAGGCACGCAGCATGGCTGCGAATCTCGGGATTCCCTGTGAAGATGCCCTGATCCGACTGGGC
>CAIJTV010001416.1:0-1769 GCA_903823635.1 uncultured Planctomycetaceae bacterium | reverse complement strand
TGGTCAGCGGTTCAAACATGTCCGGGAAAAGTACGTTCCTACGAAGCATCGGCAGCAGCGTGGTGCTGACGCTTTGTGGAAGCGTAGTCCGGGCGACTCGTTTTCGCACGTACCCGTTTCAGCTTGCGACCGCGATGCGTGTGAGCGACTCACTTCAGGAAGGGCGATCTTTGTTCTTCAGTGTGGTCCGACGGCTGAAGACAGTGGTTGATCTAACGGAATCACCGCGAATCGTGTTGTTCTTGCTGGATGAAATTCTGCACGGCACGAATTCTCACGATCGTCGTCGAGGAGCGGAGGCGGTGATTCGATCGCTCGTTGCTCATCGTGCTCTTGGGATTGTGACGACTCACGATCTCGCACTGACACAAATCGCTGAAACAATGTCCAGTCAGGCCGTCAATAAGCACTTCGAAGACACCATCGTCGACGGCACGATGACGTTTGATTACAAGCTGCGAGACGGCGTTGTGGAACGAAGCAACGCGATTGCTCTCATGCGGATGCTGGGGCTGGACGTTTAATTGCACCGCGGTCTGTTAAGTTTCTCAGCAGTGCGTTTAAGCCCGTTTTCGGAAATATCGATTCCTGTTCACGCCTTTCTCTCAGTCCCGCAGCTTGACGCCTTTGACTGAACTGCCGGAGTGATATAGCTTTCGAACTAGAGTGCCTGACAAAACGTGGACTTGCTCCCGCACTATTGGTGGATTGCGGGAAAAAGTGACCGGCAACGTCACTGTCCGGGTTTTGTCAGGGTCTTGATACTTCTTTTTCCCAACGGAAATCAGTCGCGTAGAGATCCGGATTCATGAAGATTCAGCAGTTTCTGGAGCATTATGGCGTCAAGGTTAACCCTTTCAGCCAGGAGGATGCTCAGTCAGACCACATTTTTCAGCAGCATTGTGCCGAGACGATTCATCATCCGGCCTGGGATAAAGTGCTGGGCGACTGCCGCAATCCCAGTACTTCCATTGTGTTCGGGGAGAAGGGAGCCGGTAAGACGGCAATTCGCCTGCAGTTGATCAAGGCGTTGAAGGATCACAACACAAAGTTCCCTAACGAACGAGCTTTTGTCATCAGCTACGATGACCTCAATCCCTTTTTGGATGCTTTCCGCGATCGCTTGCGTGGTCGTCGCCGCAACCCGGATCAGGCTCTGAAAGATTGGCGTCTGTGGGATCACATGGACGCTTTGCTGACATTGAGCACTCGTCGGCTGTGTAATGTGATCGCCGATCCTCATGCGACCGATCCGGATTTCAACCTTGGCCAGATTCGTGAACTGCCTCGCCAACGCAAGCGAGATCTTCTGATGCTGGCGGCGTTCTATGATCAATCATCCGATCAGTCTCATCTGCGCCGCTGGACGAATATTCGCCGTCAGATTGGCTTCAATACTCTGACTGCTCCCTGGCGATTCTATTTGGGACTCCTGGTGACGATCGGACTTGCGATCTTCGCCCTTCGCGATGTCACATCAGATACCATGAACGCTTTGGCGCGGCTGAAAACCTGGTGGTTCTGGGCTGTGATCGTGGCTGGCTGGATTCCATTCGCAAAGCGATATGTCAGTCTTTGGTTGCGTGCTCGCCATGTTGCCAAACAAGTTCGCATTCTGGATCACGGCACTGCGTCATTGCAGCAGATTCTGATGCGATTTCCGTCTGCCGAGATTGATGATCAGCCGATGCCGTCTCGCGATCGCAGTGATGACCGCTACGAGCTGTTGTCCAAGTTGCAGCGAATTCTGAAGCCACTGGGATTTGAGA
>CAIJTV010001415.1:0-3107 GCA_903823635.1 uncultured Planctomycetaceae bacterium | reverse complement strand
GCGAATCCTGATAGAGCAGTGCCCAGATATCCTGATGCTGCTGCATAATGCGAACGGAGGGACGTTGATCTCGAGCGAGCAGCACCAGATCAGGCATTTCAAATTCCAACGCCAGAGATGGTGAAAACGGAGGCGCGTATGGACTGCGATAACGATCACCCGGATCATCAGTCCCCAGCCAGAAATCAAAACAGATATCCGTGATTTCGCGCGGATAGCAGGTTTCAAATCGCCCATCCACGGCCACTCGGGATTCTCGCAATGGTCCATCGTCTGCAGCAAAACATCCGATGGCATACTGAGCCCAATTGAATGTCACCAAAGTACGGCCGTGCAACTGATGATCGTGCAGATACTGCATTGCACTGACCGGGTACTCATCACGCTCCACAGGAACTTCCTGTAAAGTCGGCAGCAGCTTGACCAGACTCAACGAGATCATCAGCAGCATGGCGGCCATCCGAAACCGCCCGGTTGATCGCGTTGCCGACTGTGGCTGCAACTTCCGGAATGACTGTTGAAGATTATTCCCCACCTGCTGCAGTGCACAAGGAATCCAGAAGCCGCACACGATGGCAAAGATCGAAAGGTGCCGACAATGACTGAGACTTTGCCAGAGCAGCAATGCCAGAATCACAAGCCTGGCGAAATCTCGACGCTGATCAACACTGAGGGCGATCACACCAACAGCAATCAGGCACCACAGACGAGTGGCTTCCATTCCAATGAGCGCCGGAGGACCCCAGTCTGCAATCTCGGGACGAGGCAGCGTGAGTGCGTTCAGCATAAACCGCCACAGCTCAACTCCATAAGGATTAATGAGTGTTGCCAGAACCGCAGCGACAGTCACGATCGACAGGTGCAGCAGGAATCTTCGATGCCGGAAGCCTCGACGATGAATCAACTGCAGACACATCAAACCATGGTAGGCCAGCATGATGCAAACTCCTGCGGCAAAACCACCATGGGAGTTAGCCCAGAAACACATCAAAGGAACCAGTAGCCAAAGCCATCGCAGACGCGAGGTGGTTGTAATCACCGACTCGGGATTCTTTGAATCAAATGCTCCGAAGACATACTGCCAGAGACTCAGCAGCATCGCCAGGCTCAGGTACGTCAGAATTTGAGGACGGAAGTGCCAGTGAAACTGCAGGTTTGCGGCGACAATCATCACCATGGCTCCGATCGGCAGCCAGCCAGCTCCTGATCGCCGAGCACTGAAGATCATCAGCCCAAAGATCGTGACCGCGATGACAAGCTTCATCAAGGGTAGACCGGATGGACCAAAAGTGTCCACAGTCCATGCCAGCATCAGCTCCGCAATGTTCTCATGATTTACCCAGGGAGCACCTTCGGCCGCGTAGGTCCACGTTGCCGTACGAGGCAAAGTGCCGTCGCTCAGGACTTCTCGACCATACTGCACGTGCCCCCACAGGTCCGGATCGGAAACATTGGAAGACACTGTGGCAAGGCCGATGAAAAGAATGGCCGGAACAATCAGGAGTCGAGCGAACCGGTGAAGTCGGTTCTCTGCTGAAGTTGATGACTCCGGATGCATCGAAACAAGCCTGAAGCGAGGGGCCCTGCGAAGCATCGTCTCCAATAGGACAACGATGAACCTGATAACGAGTGTCGAACACTAGGTCATCAGCCGGGCCCCGTTGCGAAAATGCCTCAGAGCGATTCGAAAGGAGCAATCCCTTTGATTGGGTGTCAGGATTAAACGGGCTGTACGAATTACACCGCCCGCTTCACAGCCCGCTTACACAGCCTGCATAGTTACGCATTCCGCTCATCGCCGGCAGACCTTCACTTTGAAAACTGGCGACAAGCGGATGCTGACAATTCGCGATGAACTACTTCTTGACAACCCAGATATTGCGATAAACAACCGGATTACCGTGGCCCTGCAGATAGATCACATCAGGACCAGCAGCTTCAGGATTCTTTCCTGGGGTGCCATGAGTCAGTTCAAGATCATTATGGATCAAAATGCCGTTCTGACGAATGGTCACGCGAGCATTCTTGACCTTCTTGTCGCCTTCGAATACGGCCGCTTTGAAGTCCATGTCGTAGGTCTGCCAGGTCAGCGGTGGAAAACAGGCGTTAACTTTGGGTCGAGCGATCGAGTAGATCCCGCCGCATTCATTGTTTTCACCTTCGAGGCCGAACGAATCCAGCACCTGGCATTCATAGCGTCCCTGAACGTAGACGCCGCTGTTGCCTCGCTCCTGTCCTCGAGCTGCCGGGCGAAATGGCGTACGGAACTCAATATGCAACTGATGATCACCAAACTTGTCTTTGGTTTCACAGTCTGCCGCCAGCAGATCCGTCATCGTGAGCATGCCGTTCTTGAAAGCATCGGCTGACTTGCCATCAAACAGAACAACAGCGCCTTCCGGAGGTTTGACGCCCAGAGTCGGACTCTTGCGTTCGACCTTCTTCAGAGTGCCGCGAGCTTCCCCGGATTCAGAGAAGAGTGATGCCTGTCCGTCTTTCAGGATCGCATATCCATGTCCATCGGCTTTGATCTTTGTTTCTCCGTCCGCAGTGCTGCCGTTGGCTCGGAATTTCTCATCCCCGTTCCAGCCATCGCCAGGCAAACCGCCCGGATATGCGACGCCGTCAAACTTATGGTCACCCAAAGCGATGACCTGAAAACCAAGCTTGATCGCCTGATCATCGATCTTGATTTCGCCCGAGTACTCACCCTGAATCGCATAGTCCGGCCCTGCCTCTTCGGCAGTCAGGAAAACGCCGTCTTCGGCTCCAGACACAGAGGAAACCAGAACCAAGGTTGCAAAGAAACTCATCACCAGCGTACGCATACCAACTCCAGTCAGATCAGGAACCGGGCCGGTGCGACGTTGCGACCAACAGGAGGCCACAGGTGGGAAGCAGGCAATTCGCCGCCGAACCGGATTCAATGTACTGCAATTGTGAAAGGTCCTGAGTCAGGATGCAAACAACTTAGTGACAGAGTGATTTGTTCCACTTCGGAATGGCTATTCAAATCTCCAATCTCCAATCTCCAATCTCCAATCTCCAATCTCCAATCTCCAATCTCCAATCTCCAATCAAAAATCAAAAATCAAAAAAGCCCCGGG
>CAIJTV010001414.1:0-2165 GCA_903823635.1 uncultured Planctomycetaceae bacterium | reverse complement strand
TTACGAAGAGTGAAATTGATGCCGTCTAGAAAGATTCGGACACCTGGCGTTACTCGTTTCCGGCGATGGCCAGGAAAACTGCCATCCGCCGAGCTGCGAAGAACTGGTCGCTCACCGAGCAGCTCTCGGCGGCAATTCACCTGGATGACATTGCGGATACTGGCGGCGAGCAGCCGCTGCTGACAGCAGTCCCGGGAAAGAACACACTCATCATTGCGACGGATGAACAGAATCCACAATCAAGTCTTCCTCCATCAGCGACTGTTGAGCCGGACCGTGAACCGGAAGCGGACGGGGATCTGAACGAATACTTTCGAAATCTCGCTGGCGACGTCCCTTCAAATAGCTGGCTGTTGCGACTGATCCAGAGTCGCTCGTCAATTCCCGCTGCAGATTTCAGCAGCATTGTGCTTGATTGCCTTTCGATGACGGATCCACGGTGCTGTGTTATTCGTGCGTTGGAATCAGCAGTGACACAGGGATACGTTCGAGATTCGCTCTCAGACCTTGAAGCCTTGCGTCAGGGGGGATTGATCACGTCGGACCTGTATAGCGCTATCAAGGTCTTTGGAGAGACTCGGTTGCAGGAGCTTGTCGGATGAGATCTGTGGTCATCTCCGGTGGGGATTGCAGGGGCACGCACAACTGCGATTCTTTCCCTGCCACACCCTGTCGGTCTGCCCCGAAACGTTGGTGGTAAACATTGATGTAATTTTTGATCCGATTCGGATTAACCGCGTTTGAATCAAAAGCGGATCATCAACCATTGGAAACGGACAAGTGGATTCAACGAGTTGACAGCACGTCGTTCGTTAGGCGACTGGCTGAGAAGAATGCGTCGAAAGCGTAATTTGGCGCGATGAGTTGGTCCGCAGAGCGGGCCGTTTTAAGGACGCGGAGTTTCCGCGAATTATGGAGAGAGTGATGAGAAGTTTTGGGTTCGTAGCAGTGTTCGTTCTGGCTGTGGTGTTGATCTTTGGAGATGTTGCGGAAGCTGCAAAGAAACAGCGATGCCGCTCTTTATCCCGGTGCTCAATGCAGTACCAGATTGTTTCGCCAGGCGTATCGGCTGAAGTGAAGTCCAGTCATGTGGAAAAGTCGCGAATTGTTTGCGACGGAAACTCATGCCGAATCGTCACGACAACAAGTCACCGCGAGAAAGTTGAGGCAAGCCCTGTCAGCTCATGGGAGGCTGAAGCGCAACGTCAGGCGGAGTTGATGGCCGATCGAAATATCCACGGCCATGTCGCATCGGCTGAACAAACAGCCACGAATGCCGTTGGACATGTGGTGCCTGTCTTTGTCGGCGTTGGGATTGATGGCATCACGTGCCATGGGTCAGGTGTGTTGGTTGCGGATGCGGTCGCGTTCCGGAATGGCCATTCGTATCACTGCCGGATTTGGTTGAGATAGTGAAAAGTGCCTGATAGCGGAGTGGTGAACGCTGAAAGTGGCGAAAGCTGCAAACCACAGGGGTGACAGTCGCTCTGTCATGTCGTTGTGGGCACCGCGGGTTCGAATCCCGCTCAGGCACCTTGCGTAGTTGCATTCTTCAAGGGAAGGCACGAATTGCCCCAACCGGACCAGGGGAATCGTGCCGCAGAATGAAGCCCGGAATCCGGAGTGCCGGGCTCATTTTCTCGGATAAAAGTCATGACAGAAGCAGATTCAGAAAAGCCCAGGAATGAAAAGGTCTCGCATCTCGGAGACATCTCATTCTTTCGGCGCGCTCCCACAATTTGTATCAATAATCAGCTGTTGCCGGTTGAGTTGATGGATCGCGAGGCAATTGCTGAGTCCTTGCGTTCGCTGGCCGATATGGTTTCTTCTGCCCCGAATGCTCATTCGCAGCTGACGAAAGCCGGCGTGGACTGCTGGACGAATCTCCAACACGGGAGAAGAGCACGCCGCCGAATGTGTAATACGTATTACACTTTCAGAAAACCGAGACAAAAACAGCACGCCGCCGAATGTGTAATACGTATTACACCTTCAGAAGACCGAGACTCAAATGGCACCCAGGAAGAAAAAGGACTCGCCAGCGTTCACGATGATTTCCGCAGTGTGGACCGGTTCCTTGAGGTGTTGCCGGTTTCAGGGACAGGTGAATCTCTTATTCTGAGCCACAGAAAGGACCTTGAAGATGGCTCGGAAGAAGACCGTAT
>CAIJTV010001413.1:0-2929 GCA_903823635.1 uncultured Planctomycetaceae bacterium | reverse complement strand
CGCAAGCTGACAACTGCTGCTGAGCTTTGGTCAGCTGACGTTCAATTCGAGATCGGTCCTTCAACATGCCGCACCAGTAAATTCAAAATCAAAAGGGAAATACTGTTATCGCAGGATACAACTGAACATAGATTCAGATATTGCATCGGGAATCGCGTATTCTTACAACCCGCTCCAGGTTCTTCAACGCGAAACCCCTGAATAAATGGGGATGTTCACGATCCGGGAGCCTACATCACTGCTGATCAGCAGAGTGAATGCACAGTCTTCGAGTATCGACGGTCGGTGGGATCAGGGAAAAACCCAGAAAATCTGCATTCGAAGGTTTGGAGACGGAAGAGTAGTCGAAACAATGCCGGGCTTAACTGAAATCTGACTCTGACAAGAGAGAATTCCCGTGCCTCGCTATTCCGACCATCTGCAGTTCGCGCTTCAAATGGCGACCCGCGCGTCCGAACTGATTCTTGAGCATTATCAGGTTGATGGCTTGCTGGTTGAATCCAAATCCGACGAATCGCCGGTGACAGTCGCCGACAAAGGCGCGGAGCAACTGATGCGGCAAATGCTGGCGGAGCAATATCCGGAAGACGGGGTTCTGGGGGAAGAATTCGATGACGTTCCCAGTCGCAACGGCTTCCGCTGGATTCTGGATCCCATCGACGGGACCAAAGCCTTTATCCACGGCGTCCCATTATTCGGGACCTTAATCGGCGTGGAGCATGATGGTCGCATGGTCGCAGGAGTCTGCCGCTTTCCAGCGCTGCACGAGGTTGTGTACGCAGCCGACGGAGAAGGCTGCTGGTGGCAGATTGGCCAGCAGTCGGCGCGGAAAACCGCGATCAGTCAGGTCACTTCGATTGGCTCGGCACGCCTGATGTTTACGGAGCCAACTCATTGGCGAACGACGGGGCGATTCGATTCCATCGTGCAGGTCATGGATCAGGTCAGGATTGCTCGCGGCTGGGGCGACTGCTACGGCCATGCGATGGTAGCCACGGGCCGAGCAGAGCTGGCGATTGATCCGCTGATGTCACCATGGGATATCGCCGCGTTGATTCCGATTCTTCGAGAAGCCGGCGGATGTTGCACTGACTGGAAGGGGAATGAAACAATCACAGGCGGCGATGGCGTTTCATTTGTGCCGACAATGCGAGATTCGGTGATCAGCATTCTGAGCAATGCTCCGGCGCTGAAGAAGTCGTAACGATCTACAACGTCGGCAGCTTCTCAGCACTCTCCTCTTCGATCATTTCTGGTGGCAGCGTATTCAGCAGATATAGAACGCGGCGAGTTCCCAGGAACAGGGTTGCTCTCGTCGCGTCAGAAATTTCTGTTGCGCTGCCGGTGAGTGAGGAATTGGCGGTTCTCAAAAGCAACTGAAGAACGGCTGGATGACTGGAGACGGCATTGCCGAACCGAATCAGACTGGTGTCAGTTGATTCCAGCAAGGCAACCAGAGCCTTCAATTCATCGCGTGAAATTCTGGCAGGTCTGGGCCTACGAAAGAGGCCACCTGTTTCGGTGTTTGCGGCCACATCAATCCTCCGCTTCGTCTCATTCTTCATGGCAGCGTCTCATTGCAGTTATTGGATGTAATTCAGCAAGTTTGGTGTCAACAACTGGCCCACGGCCGCCATCGTAAACTGCTGAAGATTGTTCAACTCCTTCAGACGCAGGACGGCCTCAGCAATGTCTGCAGAAACAGTGTCGCTATACTCAATTTTCTCCGCCAGTTTCAGGTCACCCGTGCGCGATTCCAGGCGGTCAATCTGTTCGAGACTGACCGACTGAACTCCCACCATATCGAGCACATGATCCTGAATCCGTTCAATGTCTCCAATTCGTCGAGACAGGCTGTCACTACGCGTCGAATCGGGCATATTCCGAGTATTCAAAATGTCATCTCGCAGTTCCCGAAGGACGCTGAAGACATCTGAGGTTCCGGGGAACTCCACATGATCAGTCCCGGCACGGCGAATGGCTGTTGTGTCCAGATTGACAAGTGTTCCATCGCGAGGATCTGTAATCTGCTGATTCGCGCTGAAGGAAATCGCCGTTCTCGTGATGCCACCGTCCAATGACAGGCTGCCGGTGGCTTCTACATCCACGGAGCCATTGAATCCGGCCGTGATTCCAGTGGTGTCCACGTGAATTTTTTCACCAAGAGGACCAGTGACAACAAGGTTTGTCATCGTGTTATTGAAGACTACCGGGTCGCCGCCGTTGAGCGAAATCGTTCCGGAAGTCCCTGTCCCGCTGGTGTCGTTAATCTGGAAGACATTCGATCCACTAGGGCCGATAATCGTATCGCCGGCTACAGAATCCGTTCCGGTGAGAATCCCCGAGCCGCCAGTAAACGTTGTGGAGTCATGAATGACCAGCAACTGCTTGGATCCCACCGCTGTGTCTGTGCCGGTTCCTGGTGTCGCCCCGGATTTCCCAACGACAACCGTTGGTTCGCGAGCTGCCGACTGAAACACCATGTCGCCCGGCAACAAGCCCTGACGTTCCACGTCACCAGCAATGTACAGCCCCGTACTGTCGGGCGTGCCGGCGTAGACGGTCTGGCCGCTGCTGTCGAGTGTTCCTGGAAAAGGTTGCGTGTTGGCGGCTGTACCGCTGAAAAGATAACCGCTCTCATCGGAAGCATTTGCGGCACTCGTCATCTGCTGTAACAAGCCATCGAGCTGTGTCGCAATCGCTGTGCGTTCATTGTCGTCAGTCACATTCTGTGATTGAAGCGCAAGCTGCTTCGCTGTGGTCAGAAGGCTATTGATATCTCGCAGATGGACATGAGCCTGCTCAAGTCGGGACTTCACATGACTGATAGAAACTTCATGGGCTTCCAGGCGATCGACGCGATCCTTCTGAATCAGACTCCGCCTGATGGCTGCCGGATCATCCGATGGACGCTGAATTCTTAACCCGG
>CAIJTV010001412.1:0-6582 GCA_903823635.1 uncultured Planctomycetaceae bacterium | reverse complement strand
GTGTCATCGACCAAGTCGTCACCAATACGATACCTGTACAAACATGACACTTCAAAACTCACAATGGCCGTTGTCAGTCCACGTCTTTTCCTGGAGCATCCTGCTGTTGTTCACGGCTCTGACGGCATCGATCACGCAGCCTGCAAGCGCAATAGATTTTTGGGATGGCTGGCGGGAAAGCCACGGCCTGCGAAACCCGTCCTACACAGAACAGATCTACACCTCGGAGATCATCCGTACCCGTGCCAATACATGGTCAAACCTGTCCTACATTCTGGTCGGACTCTATGCCATCGCATTGAGCCGTCATGATCGTCGGCAACCGGCAACATCCGCGTCAGGATACGTGGTCCGAACACCCGTGATGAGTCTGACATTCGGCGTGGCCTGCTGCATTCTGGGACTGGGGAGCGGTCTGTTCCACGCATCCCTCACACGCATTGGACAGCAGATCGACGTCGCCGCGATGTACATGCCGCTGCTGACTCTCTGCGCGGTGAATCTCGGACGATGGATGCCAGCCTCGTTCAACATGGGACAACGATTATTTCCGTGCTGGATTCCTTTACTGATTCTCGTCGCCGTCTGCAGCGTGCTGCTGTTTGTCTTCAAATGGTCCATGTCCTCTGTCGTCGTTCTGAGTTCGCTCATCGCCACGGTAGGTATTTCCATCGTGGCAGATCAGTTTCGAACATCAAGGCAACTGAATATCCGTTGGGTTCTCGTGAGCTTTGCTCTGCTGATTGCAGCTGTCGCCTGTCGAGAACTCGACATCGCCAGACGATTCAGCTCCCCTCAGTCATTGCTACAGGGACACGCCTTCTGGCACATCCTCACGAGCCTCAGCCTGGCAAGCATCTACGTTTACTATCGCTCTGAGACCACAACATCAGACGCGAATCACTCCGATTGACGTCCCGAGCGTCCCAGGCTCAGCAGGTAGATTTCCTTCTGCCGGTCACCTTTATGAGCTGTCGTTTTGATTAATCGCGTCCAACACCGTACGCTGCCCCTGATTACCTTTCCTGCTGCTCGATAGCTTCCTTGAGGATCTCTCGCAATGCTCGTTCGCCAGAGTTTGCATCGATTACCACTCATCCTGCTCGCTACGTGCGTGTGTCTTTCATCGGCTCCAACGACGGCCGCTGAACTTCTGATCGGCGCTGCATCGACCAGCATCACCCCTGAACAGCCGATCGCACTCTGGGGGCAAATGCATACTCGTATCTCGACATCTGTCGAAAGTCCCTGTACTGCAACTGTTCTCGTCCTTGAATCTGTGACCGACGGAAAGGCCAATGATTCGGCCATTCTGGTCTCCTGCGATGCTGTTGCAATTCCCGACCACGTCCGCGACAAGACGCGGGAGCAGGTCGCAAAACGGATTCCCGATTTTCCGGTGAACAAGATCATTCTCAACGGCACACATACTCATACCGGACCCGTGATGACCGAAGGGATCTACGAGATCCCCTCCGAAGGAGTCATGCAGCCGGCCGCGTATGTCGACTTCTTTGCCGAACAAGTCGCTGAGGCGATTGTGACGGCTTGGAATTCTCGCCGTCCCGGTCAGGCCAGCTGGGGACTAGGGCACGCCGCTGTCGCTCAGAACCGCCGCACGGTTTACACCGACGGTACAGCCGCGATGTACGGCGCGACCTCACGTCCGGACTTTCATATGATTGAAGGTTATGAAGATCACACGGTCGAGTGCCTGTTTTTCTGGGATGCCGACAACAAACTGATCGCGACGACCCTGAATCTGGCCTGCCCCTCTCAGGAAGTGGAGGGTGGCTCCGCCGTCAACGCAGACTTCTGGCATCAGGTTCGTGAATCACTTCGAACAACCCATGGCAAGAACCTGCACGTTCTTGCCTGGACAGGAGCGGCCGGCGATCAGTCGCCGCATATGATGTTCCGCCAAAAGGCCGAAGAACGCATGCGAAATCTGCGCGGCATCAACCGCCTGGAAGAAATCTCTCGCCGTATCGTTGGAGCCTGGAAAGAAGCTCTCGAAGGCGCTGAAAAAGACAAGCACAGCGCTGTGCCCATGTCACATGTCGTTGAAGATCTTGAATTGCCTCGTCGCGAAGTGCTGGAACGAGAATGGAAACTGGCTCAGGAGAAAATCGCTGACTTGTCCCAGCAGAAGGGCAAACAGACTTTGCTTTACTGGCACGGCGGAGTTGTCAAACGCTACGAAAACCAACTGGCCGGAACAGTCGAACCCTACAAAATGGAGTTGCATGTAATTCGCCTGGGCGACATCGCAATCACAACAAATCCATTTGAGCTGTTTACAGACTACGGTATCCAGATGAAAACTCGCAGCCCGGCTCTTCAAACATTCGTCATCCAGTTGGCTGGCCCCGGAACTTATCTTCCCTCGTCCCGCGCGGCTCAGGGTGGCGGGTACAGTGCGATCGCAGAAAGCAACGAAGTCGGCCCCGAAGGCGGCAAAGTGCTGGTCGAACGAACCCTCGAACAAATCAACGCGCTTTGGCCAGCCACGAAGTAATGTTGCAGGGTTGAACGTCCACTGTGGCGGACAAACCCGTTCGCAAACTACCCGCCATAAGAACTGTATCGCTGCACGCCACGCTGAAAAGCCACGCGATTCAGAATGAACAGTACGACGATCCAGACAGCCTGAACGAACAGCTCCATCGGCAATTGTTCCTGAGGAATCTTTCCCAGCATAATGGCCGCCGGTGCGTACGCCAGATATCGAAACGGCAGGTAATCCACGAAGGGAATCCACTGCGACAACAGCTCGAGCGGAATCATGTGGCCCGACAGAAAATAGCTGAGCATCATGTAGATGAAGATCAGAGAACTGACTTCCAGAAACCAGAAGGCAATCAGACCGATCAGAGCCTCGATCAAAAATCCAATCGCAAACGACATCAGCAGTGACGCCACAAACGCGGCTGTCACCGGCCATGCTGGCCAACCCGGCAGATGAGCACGACACATCCAGAACACAAGCGCAAACGGACCGGCGGCGATCACATAATAAACCAGCTTGTGAGCCACGCGATGCCAGAACAAATGATCCAGCATGTCGACCGGCTGAATCAAATACTTGCGGACCGATCCGTCAGCAATCGAACTCGCAATCCCGGTCGATAACCCGGGCATACTTGAAAACGCCCGAGCCATCATCACCAGCAGATAGTACGACACCATCTGCCCAAAGTTGTAACCCTTCATTGTCCGCGCAGAATCGTTCTGAAAAATCGCACTCCACAGAAAAATCTGCGTCACGATCGGCAGAAACCGCACCAGCGTCGAAAACGCAAAGTCCGCGCGATAGACAAGTCGTTCTTCGATGGCGGTTCGAAGGATCAGCCACTTCAGTCGTAGCCTGGCTCGCAACTCTTCACCAAATGATTCGGTCGCAACCGTCATGTCGCGGCCCTTGACGCATCATCCGTCGAGAACAACTCGGCAATGACATCTTCCAGAGGTCGCTCGACCACGCTGATGTCATCCACAGAATGTTGACTCAGGATCGTCGCCAGACACTCAGAGACGCGCTGCTTCTCGACCTGAATTCGTACACGCGGTGGGCGAGTTTCCACAATCCGCCCGAATCGTTCGAGCCCTTCCGGACAACCATTATCAGAGAACTGCAACTCAATAATCTTGTGACGACTAAAGCGATCAATGATGGCAGCCAATGGCCCGTCGTGAATCACCGTGCCTTTGTTAATAACGATGGCACGCTCACACAGAGCTTCGACGTCCTTCATATAGTGGCTGGTGAGAATGACTGTGATTCGTTGCTCACGCTGGTAGTGCCGCAGGAACTCCTGCACTCGTCGCTGGCTGACGACATCCAGCCCGATCGTTGGCTCATCCAAAAACAACACATCCGGGCGATGCAGCAACGCCGCGATCAGCTCCATTCTCATACGCTCGCCCAGCGACAGCTCCCGAACGGGCTGAGCCATCAAACGACGCACTTCCAGCAGATCCGTCAGCTCATCAATGCGACGCGTATAATCTTCCGCCGGGATCCGATAGATCTCTTTGTGCAGCCGAAATGATTCCTGAGCGGGCAGGTCCCACCAGAGCTGTTCCTTCTGACCTGTGACCAGTGAAAACCGCCGCCGATACGCGTCTTCTCGTTTCCATGGCACATGTCCCAGCACAGTCGCAGTTCCGGACGAAGGCACAACAAGACCGGACAACAGCTTCAGCGTGGTCGTCTTGCCGGCCCCATTCGGCCCCAGAAACGCCACCATTTCGCCTTCGTCGATGGAAAAACTGACGTTACGAACGGCGCTGACAATCGTGTGTTCACGATGAAACAACCCGCGCACGGACGCCATCAGCCCTTCGCGTTTCCGGAAGACCTTGTATTCTCGACACAATTCCCTGACTTCAATCGCCGCCATGCGCGGGATAGTAGTGCAGGCGACGGATCGTCGCAAACGGTCATCGCTGACCGGCGTCCCTCCAGGAATGCAGACCTCTCAATCCACAGGACGCCTTACGCGATCCGCAGGTGAAGAAATATCGTTCACAATCTTCATCGACGTTGAACAGACCAACACTAAAAATCAAAGGACTTGCTCCAGCCTTTGGAATACAATGCGTTACTGTTGGCCATTCACTCAATTCAGGAGCAGCGTTCTTGTCTTTTCCCAGCGTAGCAGATTTGATCCCGGTTCTGCAGGTGGCAATCGGTCCTGTGATTCTGATCTCCGGTGTCGGGCTTTTATTGCTCAGCATGACCAATCGACTCGGCCGAGTCATCGATCGTGCACGTATTCTGGATCGAGAACTCCGCCCTGGATCACCGGAAGATCCTCATCGCAACCGCGAACAGCTGCGAATTCTAGTCGACCGCGCGAGACTACTCCGTCTGGCCATCGTACTCGCCTCCGTCAGCGTGCTGCTGGCCGCCTGCCTGATCATCAGTCTGTTCCTCGCGACTCTGCTGAAACTGAATGCCGGGGCTCTGATTCTTGTTCAGTTCGTTGGCTGTCTTGGATGCCTGATCTGCTCGATCATCGAATTCATTCGCGATATCAATCTGTCGCTCGCAGCCATGAAACTGGAAGTCTGCGATTCACTGCAGCAATAAGAACGACGCTACCCGCTCGTCACAACCCCGCCAGTCGCGTCTCTGCATCACCGAACTGAGGCAGTTCAACGCCCATCCGATCCATCAACGACAAGTACAGACTGCACAACTTTCGATTGTCATCGCCTTTGTCGAGATAATCCAGAACGCGACCTGTCTCCAGCGTTCCTCCGAGACCACCCAATAACAACAGCGGTACTTTTGATGAATCGTGACGGCTGCCGGACCACATGTTTGAGATAAACATCAGGCAGGAATTATCCAGAACCGTCCCCTGCCCTTCCGGCATCGAATCCAGCCGCAGCGCCAGATACGCCAACTGACTGACATAGTATCGTGAGACTCGCTCATAGTCGTCGGACAAGTCATCGTGAGACGCCGGATGATGCGCCTTGCGAACATCCAAGAATGGATAAAACAATCCGGATAAGTCTCGACACAACAACAACGTGGCCACGCGAGTTTTATCCGTTTGAAACGCCGTGGCGATAATGTCGCCCATGAGTCGCATGTGCTCACGCAGATCTTCCGGAAGACCATTGTCCGGACGCTTCATCAATTCCACCGGCTGCCCACGACGCGCGGCATTCTCGTCGGCTTTGGATTTGTCTTCCCGAGTTCGCTCGATGCGTTTTTCAATCTCGCGAACGCTGGTCAGATACTCGTCCAGCTTTGCCTGATCTGCCGCACTGATCTGACGACGAATATGACTCGCATGCTCTCGAACGCGGTCCAGAATACTCTGCATCCGCCGACTGCCATGATTGTCGAACAGACTGTCAAACGCGAGCGATGGATAGACCTCCATCGGCACCGGAGAGTTCGCATCATGCCAGGAAATATGCGAACTGTAGGCCATCGAGAAATTCGTTTCGTGATAGCCCGTGATCGGCTGCTCACAACCCAAAACCAGACTGGGCTGTAGCGAATCTTCGCCAAGCCGGTTCGCCAGGACCTGATCGAGGCTGACTCCACCTTTCAGAACGGCGCCTTTCTGCAAAGCCGCACCGGATAGAATATTGCCGGTTTGCCCCGGATGAATGCCGACTCCATTCGCATTGCGATTGAATAAGCCGGTGATAACGTTCAGCTTCTTCTTGAAGGGATCCAGCTGCTCAAGAGTTCGGCTGAGCTCCATCTCCTCGCCAGCCCCTTTGGCCCACCAGTGATCCGCGTTAATTCCATTCCCCATAAACAACGCCGCAAAGCGTTTGGGAAATACCGGATTCTCCGTCGACGACTGCTCATCACTGGCCGCAAGTGACTCCATCCAGGGCAAAGCCATCGTCACGCCAGCACCCAGCAAAGCTGTTCGGCGAGTTGATCTGTTCATCGATAGCATCTCCTGAGAAGGAACTTTTGACGGCGGTTCTGGAGTGCAGGCTCAGGCCGCGAATCAGCAGTGTATCGAATAAATTCGGCTCCTCCCAACGGCAATTCTGTTTTCTACTGCCGTTTACTTTCGATGACGAATCCTGTTCAGCCTG
>CAIJTV010001411.1:0-14848 GCA_903823635.1 uncultured Planctomycetaceae bacterium | reverse complement strand
TGACTCTGGTCAGCTGAAGGGATTTCGCGTCCCCGGATCCAGGTTCCGTCGTATTCCACGTGATGTCCTCTACAAATTCATGAAAGAGAACGGCATCCCAACCGACGCGCTGGAAAGCGGCAAGCGGAAGGCGTTGATCGTGGACGACGATGTTGAGCTGGTAGAATTGATCACCGACGCTTTGATGGCCGATGGGCGGTTTGAAGTACGAATCGCCAATAACGGTTTCGATGCGGGAATGATGGTCAAGGAATATCATCCGGACATCATCGTTCTTGACGTGATGCTTCCCGACATCAATGGTAAGGAAGTCTGTCAGCGTGTCCGCAGCGATTCAGCACTGGACGACGTAAGAATTATCTGTATCAGCGGTATGGTTGAGCAGGATAAGATTCAGGAACTGAAGGCATCGGGAGCCAATCATTTCATTCAGAAGCCGTTTGAAGTGGATGCTTTGATCGACAACATCTGCCGATTGCTTGATATCGAGCAGTTGCAGTCGTAAACCCGGGTGCCAGATAAAGTCGTTGCGACAACAATGCTTTCCCGATTAATTCTGGGCGAGCGCAGAAGTGTTACGGCTCATTGACGGCACATCTTCAGAACATATGCACCATGTGTGCATCGGAAAACTCAGAACTAAAACTCCGAAAGCCCGGCTTCCATAAAAGCCGGGCTTTTCTTCGGTAACAGGATGATGTCTCAACATGTCGGCAGACGAACGAAATAGCCCAGCGCCGTTCGTGCATCAACTGCTGGCAGTGCTGGCAGCACCGGTCGACTGGAGAGTCACAGTTGATACGATCATAGAAACATGGATTCGTTTCGGCGGAGCGTCAGCAGCTCTGCTGGTCAGCCCATTGGGGCCGGAGCAAATTGAGTTGGTTTACGGTCGTAGTGTTTCCAACTCACCGCCACATCTGAGCCGCTCCACAATCGACGCACCATTCTCGGTGCTGCTTGACCAGTCCGCTCTGATTGATTGTATCGCGGAATCGGGATTGATTGGTGGCGTCAATGTGAGAGTTCTTCTGTGGACTGACCTCTGCACTGCCATGATTCTGCAGATGCCTGAGAAAACCTCTTCCGAACACACTCCGGAGATTCAGGAAGGCATCGCGGCAACCTGCCGTCAGATTCTATCACGCGCCACGAATCGCCCAGTTCTCGTTCCAAATCACTCTGTTCTCGAAGCCATGGCTGAGTACGCCGCAGGAGCCGGGCATGAAATCAATAACCCTCTCGGAAGCATTATCGGTCAAACTCAATTGTTGCTGAAGCAATCACAATCGGTCGAAAATCGGCAAGCGTGTGAAACAATCGGCGCTCAGGCGTGGAGGATTCGCGACATGATTGGCAACTCGATGCTTTTCGCGCGGCCTCGGATTCCTCAGAAACAAATCTTCAACCTCGTCACTTTGCTCCAACAGACTTTGCAGCCGTTAACACAAACGGCGGCCTTGGATAACATAGCCATCAAACTGGCCAGTACTTCTGACGAGATCCTGATTGAAGCTGACGACTCCCAGCTTGGTACCCTCCTGGGACATCTTGTCAGAAATAGTATCGACGCCCTTCGATCAAGTCATACACATGGCACGATTTCAGTGACGCTTCGTGATGACATCGCTGGTTGCGTGGAACTATCTGTAAGCGATGATGGACCAGGAATCAGCTCGGCGGAAATTCGGAAAAATCTCTTCAGTCCATTTTACTCCGGACGATCGGCCGGGCGAGGACTTGGGTTTGGCCTCTGTCTGGCATGGCAAATCGTTCGACTTCATGATGGACTCCTCCTTCACGACTCTCCGGATCGCGGTGGAACTGCGTTTCATATTGCTTTCAGAACAACATTGTCAGCGAGGAGCATACAGTCTTCCTAACCATGAGCGTCTGCCTGACACGCATATTTCACACTTGACCCGAGTCCTGTCGGATCGTGACCATCACTGACTCAATCTGCTACATTCCCGGGAGCAGAGAAACCGATCTCCCATTACAGAAAACTCTTTTTTCGATCTTGATCTGAAAGCCCCTGATCATGGCCAAGGCCCGCCTTCAAGGCATTTTCACTCCCAACCTCATCCCTTACACCGTGGACGGAGGAATCAATGAGCAGGAATTGCGGCGCTATGCGGATTGGCTCATCGAACGAGGTGTACACGGTCTTTACCCGAATGGCTCCACAGGCGAGTTCACTCGATTTACGCCGGAAGAACGCCGGCGCATCGTCGCGATCCTTGCCGATCAGGTTCGTGGCCGAGTTCCCATCCTGGCCGGTGCGGCCGAAGCCAACGTAAAAGAGACACTTTCTGCCTGTGAGTACTACGCTTCACTGGGAATTCGAGCTGTCGCGATTGTGGCTCCGTTCTACTATAAGTTGAGCCCTGCGTCAGTTTACGCATACTTTGCAGAAATTGGCCGAAACACTCCGATTGACGTGACGCTGTATAATATTCCGATGTTCGCCAGCCCGATCGACGTCCCCACGATTCAACGTCTTTCAGAAGAATTTGAACGTATTGTGGCGATTAAGGATTCCTCCGGCGATATTCCGCACATGATTCGCATGATCCAGGCGGTGAAGCCGAACCGTCCCGATTTCGCCTTCCTGACGGGCTGGGATGCGGCTCTGATGCCAATGTTGCTGGCAGGTGCCGACGGTGGAACGAACGCCAGCTCTGGAGTTGTCCCGGAGCTGACTCGCAAGCTGTATGATCTCACAACGACTTATCAAATCGATGCGGCTCGTGCGGTTCAGTACGACCTGATCAAGCTGTTTGACACCATGATCTACTCAGCCGAGTTCCCTGAAGGCTTCCGGGCGGCGGTAGGTCTCCGAGGCTTCAAGATGGGTCACGGGCGACAGCCGCTTTCCGACAAGCAACGAACCGACCTGAGTACTCTTAGCAGAGAACTCCAGTGCATGCTTTCCAATCACGGCTTCACAGATCAGCCTGTTGGCGGATGCCCGATCGGAGATTCGACATCGGCAGCAAATCCTGCGGATGTATCTGCGATTGTGCAGCAGGTCGTTGCGGAACTTCAGCGACGTGGACTCATGTAAACAGGGGCTATTCCGGCATTAACTGGATGTGCCCATTACAGTGCTTGCAGGCAACTTTATGCCCCATGTATTTTGGGGCAGCTCGAAGCTCTTCGCTGCAGTGGGGACAGGGCGTATAGAACGCCTTCGTTTCAATTGCAGCGCTGTAGTTGAAGAGATGATTGCAATGCTTGCACTGCACTTTCATCCCTTTGTACTTCCTGTGAATTCGAAGCTCTTCCTGACATCCGGGACATAGCACGTAATGGCCTTTTGGCGAGGCAGCCGCGATCACATCGATCTCCGGAAGAGGATTGAACGTAGGAATCTCAACACTGTCTTCTGTCAGTTCGTCATTCAATAACGCCCGACAGTTTCGGCAATGGACAACTCGCGGAGGCATATCGTCGCCACACTGAGGGCAGGGGCCTCCCGGCCAGGCACCAGTCATCGCTATTCTCCTGCTGTCCCTCGAATCGTGCTCCCGGGCATCGACAATTCGACGCCTCACCCCGGTGACTCTAACAAGAAATCATTCTGATCATCATCTGAAGATTCAGCAAACCATCAGGTCAAGTTCTCCTCTCACCGCCTGACACACGCCAGTTGAGAAGAAGCATCTCCGCCCTCGAGATTGCATCGAAAACGCACGGCTATCAAGCCGACGGAATTCCAAAATTTCCCTCAGAGCTTTGCTTTCACAGCCAATACTTTGTGAAACGTTCGAAAGTAGAGATGCCCGTTTGCAACAGCGGGGGTCGAGTGGCAGTCGTCACCTAGTGATGTCCGCCCCAGTTCATGAAACTCACGCCCGGCATTGAGGACCACAACGATTCCGTCTTCAGTCACACAGTACAGCCGATCTTCAATACAAACCGGAGACCCGCTGAACTGCCCATCGATTCGTTCCGACCAGACCTCGTTGCCAGTGGCAGCCTCGAGGCAAACCATGATCCCCTTGTCACCCCACAGAAACAGCAGCCCATCTTTCGCCACAAGGCATGGCACGTACGGAAGCATCGTCTTCCGTTCATAAACGATCCTGGTGGCATTGTCCGCGTCAGGATCAATCTTCGCAGCCGCAAAGTACTTCCCATTGCCACCCTCGCCACAGGTCGCAAAAACCAACCCATCAGCAACAATCGGAGATGCGACGGTTCTCATCGGAAGCTTTGGCGTCTGCCAATTCAATTTTCCCGTTCGCAAATCGGTGCTCGTAATGCCGTTCGATTCGCTGATGCACAGGATTTGGAGATTACCACCTTTACCTGGAGCAATAACGGGAGTTGAATACGAAGTCTTGCCCGCGTTTCTTTCAGCAGCCCAGACGGTCTCCCCTGTTTCAGGATTAAGCGCCAACAGAGAACTCGGGCCGACCTGGTCATTCGAAACAATCAGGAGACCATCCTGAACGATCGGGGAGACTCCAAGATTGTGTTCGCTTTCATAACTGCCAAGATCTCTGGTCCAAACCTGCTTCCCCTCGAAGTCCCAGGCTGCGATCGTCAGTTTTGCATTATCAGCGAACATAACATAGACACGCTGCCCATCGGTCGCCGGCGTACTTGATGCCCAACTGTTCTTGAGATGTTTTTTACTTTCTCCAAGCGTGACAGAAGCCTGCCAGCGTTGCTGTCCCGAATCACCATCGAGGCAATGCAGGTATCGAACGCCACCACCTTCCGTGGCAGAAGTAACGAATAAAGTTTTCTCCCAGATCACCGGGGCTGAATGCCCAACACCGGACAAATCGATCGTCCAGGCATAGTCACCAGCTTCCCAAGTCACAGGGATGCCTTGTTGCGTACTTATTCCGGTACCGTTCTCGCCGCGAAATCGAGCCCAGTTCTCAGCTGATACCGCTCCTGAGAACAAGCTCATCAGAGTGAGAATCAACGCCGGTACAAGTGGTCGCATTGCAAATCTCTGTTTCGAATGGTGTATTCCGTGCGCGGCCACGGTTAAGGTAATGATCTGACAGAGACATCCCGCGAACACCCGGCCTCAATTGACGCCGCCCAAAGAATAGCAGAAACACGCGAGACTCACACAGTAAAGCAGCATCACTCCAGTTTCAACGCTGGGCTAACGAGATCGTCAATACCCCAGAAGTTCAAGGTATGATCTGCGTTCCGACTGAGTGAGCCCAAATACTTCCGCAAGCTGCAGCACAAGCTCTGTCGCGGCACCTCGCTGGGCCGACTCGCAGGTGATCTCAATCTCAGCATATGGAGGCAGCCCTTCGACGGCATCCATAGAAATGGTGACGGGGAAGCCACCTGCAGCACCCTCAAAAGACCGGCGGACCTTCTTTACACAACCTGCAGGGGTAAATCCCAATGCTATCAGCAGAGACCGGAGGACCGAGTTGGACTGAACTGACTCAGTGGAGGGTATTTTCAGTTCCAGTTCTTCACGAGTCTTTGTGATTGTGTCGAGCCGCGGACCTTTGTAGGTCAATTCTATTTGACCGTTACACGACCGGATTCGAATGGCTTCGTCAGTCTGATCAAAGTCACGACAGGGATGATTAAAGTATTCGTCGCATTGACGATACTCGAGGACCGGATTTCCACCTCCCCAACGCAGAGCAGTCTGTTCGAATTCGCCCACATTGGTTACCAGATACTTGGCTTCCACTTCAATCATGCTGCAAGTGCTCCGAAAATCACTATTTGCTCCCCGAGGATGCCACTTTGTCTCCGATTGATCTCAGATGATTCCAGGTGAATAAACCTGAATCATGAGTATCTGACCAGCGAACTCTTAATGCGTAGTTTCCGCAAAGAGAGATATCATCAAGACCAAGGTCTACTGGAACGGTTTCCGGATCCAGAAGTTGCTTTCCTGAGAGTTCATCCACGCAGACAGCGCAGCGACAGTTTTGCCTGATCGTGCGAAATGGCAAACGGGCGATGTCTGTATCAGACCATACCAATTCCAGAACTCGTTGTTCCTTGTGAACTTTTATATTCTTCGGGGACTGCATAAGTGGCTACTCAGTTTCGTCAGGTTCAGAATCATCAAAGTCGTCGCCGGATTCACTGCCGGTCACAAATGACTCGATCAGCATCTCAACGAACTCTTCCAGCGAATCAGCAATTACCTCAAACTCGACGGCGTGATGCCGAAACTGCAGTACGCCTGCGTGTTCCCCGTCGAGATCGACGCAGTAATAATCTCCTTCACCCGTTTCGCCAATGACCAGAAGCTGATCAGGCCATCGGAATTCCTGACCGTCAGGATCGAGAATCGCTATCGCTCGTACTTCCCGGTTGATTTCCAGCACATCTGCCGGCATTGAGAATAGCTCAACCTCCGAGACAACACCTTCGGAATCGTCCCCGGAGTCGGACCGAAAAACAGCACTCAACAAAGGCGGGTAAGAATCGAGCAATTGAACGTAATCTGCGGGAAGCGACGCTTCGCAAAGCGCTTCAAGCTCCTGAATAACCTCAGGTTTCATCAATCACCCGCTCAGACTTGAGTCAAACAAAGCCAAAGGTCCAGAATAAGCTTGCTGGTTGACTCCCGAAACGCAACGGCTGATCAGTCCAGACCAGGGTGTTTTACCTTCTCCCAATACTTCTCGAAATTGAAATCGGGGCTATTGTCGGCGTCATGACATTTCCCGCAGGTTTCATTTTTAGCGTGTTCAAGAGTTACGCGAACTTCTTTTGCAGCCGCTTCAGTGTTGCCAGCCTCAATCAACTCGACATGGCGACTTCCGGGACCATGGCAGTTCTCACACTGACTACCCCCCATTAGTGCCTGCAGAAGCCTCTCGGAGTCATCTGCTGCAAACTCCTCGTTCAAAAACCCATTTTGGAACCTGACATATTCTTCAGGATCCCAGCCGGTAACATGACAAGACAGACACTCAGGATCAAAGTCGCGAGCAATTCCATGCAAACGCTCGTATCCGTGACGCTGATGGACGGGATCGAGACTTTCAAACGCATGGGCATGTGGTGTTTCCTTCCAAATGTCAAACGCCTTTGTGTGACACTCACCACATTTCGAAGCCCCAACAAAAGTTGCTCCGGACGGATGGGCAACTGGATTTTCTGCGGTAACAATTGAACTATCTTTCAGGCGTCCTTGATAGACCTTCATCAACTCTGCCATTTTTTCTGACTCGGAAAAATGAGCAGCGGACACAGTGACGAGTTCATATCGAATCGAGTCCTTTTCGCCCTTTGGATACAACCCGACAACTCCTGCCGTCTTGCCTTTTTCACCCACACGCAGGAGACGAACAGGACCAATCATCTCTGGCTCTCGATCACCATCTTTTCCGTCCGCAGCCACAATGATATCGAACTGAGGAAATGCGGCGGCTTGTTCTCGAATCTCTTCGTCCGTTGACTGCGAAAGCAGGACTCTGAAGTCAACCTTCTCCTCATCAAATCTGCTCAGAACATCCTTCAATGCTTCCGTAGGATCACCCCATTGCAAATCCGCAACGGCCGCTTCTTCCGGAGTGCGATCAGGAATAACCTCGCGGCGAATCTTGTCGCTCATAACGCTGGTGATGCCGACTTTACATCCCTGCACTTCAACAATTGTGTATGAAAGCGGTGTGCCAATCTCTTTGGTCCCGAGGAAGGTCAGGTTGGCTCCCAGGAAACACAGCCTTGGATCACCAGTATCCAGATGTTGGGCCAACAGATAACCCGGATCCAGCCGCAACTCAGCAACGCCCATCCCCAGCGCCACATGCTTCATCTCGCGCAGCGCTTCGAGCATCGTTTCAAATTTGATCTGAGCCTGCGGCCCGGAACGTCTCGAGAGACCACCAACATCAACGCCTCTGACCGTCCACCCCAGCGATTCAATCTTCGAAAACAAACCTGCTCGACGAGCCATCCCACCCAACTGATTTGCCGTACAACCGCACGGCTCAAAATAGCCGAACTGCTCACCCGTCACGATAAATGTCAGGAGCGGCTTCGGCCATTCAGGGAACATTAGTGGCGCTACCAGCTGCGCAGATTCAGCGACATCACTCGATACGGTTGCTGTATCACTTCTCTGAGTAGCGATGAGGGATGTTGGCTTTTCAGGATCACCCTGTTTCTGACTAGAGGCTGCGATCGGAGGAGGCACCGTGGCTGGCGTCCCCGGATCCGTTATTGGAGGTTTCTCCGGAAGCGGCATCCATATCAACGACGCGGCAAGAAAGATCAGCCCCAGGAAACTGAGAACAATGAACGTCGAGTTGCGCATTTCGTAACAGCCCTGGTACCGATAACGGTAGTAACGTGCTGCCAGCCCTGTCTGACCGACATACAGCCTAATTCAGGCTGTCAAACGGAACAAACAATAGCTTTTTGCGACTTTCCAGAGAACCCCAAAAGAACTCTGCCCTCAACCTTTAATTTGAGTAAATCAGTAGACTGAAATTCAGCTTTTCGCCGGAAGAATGATTTGTGGATATCGCAACCTGACCGGGTTTTGAATCCGTGCGTTGAACGTGAGGCCTTCCCGGAGGAACCACAATCTTCAACAAGTAACGATGGACAGTGCCTGATGGCTCACCAACCGGTGAAATTGAGGCGGTAACAAAGGAGGGATCTGCCTTGACTTCGGTGATCTTGAGAGGCTCGGTCATGTCTTTTTCATCAACGACCATCAACAGGGTTGCCTCACGGCCTTCCGAGGCGGGAAATGAACCAAGCCGCAATTGCATTTTATCGGAGTCGTACATCGTGCCGGCCATCGGCTGTAACCGGATAACGCCCTGCTTGCGAGCCGTTACCAGAATTTTTATCGGCTCTGATTCCTGAACCAGTTTGACTTCCACTTCCTCAGAAAACAAACCCGCAGGAATGCTTGGCGAAACTTCCACATTCACAGAGACCCCACCAACGTAGTCCCCGGCTGCAAAGTCTTCAGGTGTAAAAGGCCCAGGCGTTAATGTCACTAACCCCGAAGGACTCTTCAAAGACTCTATTTCCAGTGTCGAAAGAAGCTTCGAACCAATTGTCGCCCTAAGCTTCGCCGCCTGTGTTTCGTAAATATCTCCAACAGCCCAGATGCCAGGCTGCACGTCGTAGGGCATTTCGACGGCCCCCTCCACTGCCAGCTTGAGGGTTGTATTCTTGGGATCGTTCGTAAACAGGTCACCCCCGTGACGAAAACCTCGATCTGCAACCTTCCCGCCATTCCAGTTCATCGTCAGCGTTATCGATTCGCCGGGCTTCACGACAGCGGCTTTCCTGGCAGTCTCTTCGACGGCACCGAAACCGAACCGAGTACACTTACAAGTCGTTGTCCCCGTCTTCAGGATCAGGTCGGCTTCACCTTCGTTTTTGATCACAAAGTCGTGCGATTTGTGCTCACCGACTCGCATCGTTCCGAACTTGAAGACGGGCCCCATAACGAAGGCTTTCGGCCAAGGTCCCGTGGCCGAAGGGACTGGATTGCTCTCTTCTTTGTGGTCATCACCACGTGCAGCATGTGCCGTAAGTGCAGAGGTATCTTTTGCGGCCTTAATCTTATCGGCGACAGACGCTTCACTCGGTCCTTCCCCGCACCCGGTCACACCAGCCATGAAAAGGCCCAATGCCATGACACAAACTCTCGATACAGGATTTGATTTCAACATAGCGCTCTCCGCCCGCTGCATTACTTCTGATTATTTTGAAGACCCAGACTGCGTTTTCATCGCGTCCTGAATTAAGGCACGATCATCATCACTCAAATACCTGTCCCGATGACCCCACTGATGATTTACCTCATCGAGCTGCCGGACTCGATCTGCCGCCAACACAAACAACTGTTCGACCTCAGCATTCGAATCACCTCGCCTGATACCCTCGTAACAGAATCTGACAAGCTGCATCCACGCTTCAACGGAAGATGGGTACATGGCGACCACCTGTTGTTGCAACCCAATCGCCTCACTCAACAACCCGTCTTCGCTCTTGATTCGAAATCCAATGGCCAGACATTCTGCCTTCAGACCAACAGAAAAACTATTGCGTGTGTCGACAGAGATCCAGAGGTTACAGGCATCCAGTGCCTTATCGAGCGATTTTTCCACTTTTGCCTTCTGTTCAGCCAACGAAACTGCATCTTCACCCGAATTTTTCACGGCCGATGCGATGCTTTCAAGCTCTTTCGATTCTTCTCTCAAGGCATACGCGGACAGCTCCGCAACTCGTTGGCGCGGCCCTACGGCAAGCAAATCCGTCTCTGCAGCCTTATGATAGGCCACCAATGCTTCCCGCGGGTTTCCCTGACGGTGAAGAAGGTCATCGCCCAGAAGCATATATCGCTCCACGCCGGAGACATCCATCAGCCCAAACCGTAGCACAATGACTGCAGTTAATGCAGAAAGCGAAACGCCCGGGAACATCCAATTCCGTCTGAAGAAACTTGATTCATGACGCCGCACGGGAATCCCTTCCTCCATCTGTCCAATCGCGGAGGAAATCAACAGCAGCAACATCACGATTGGCATTTCAAAGCCGCCAGCGGCAAGCAAATGCACCATCAAGGTTGCACAGGAAGCGAGACACACATTCCTGTCGAGACCTTGAATCTTCCCTTTGCTTCCGATCACGCAAAAGATCAATCCCGAAAGCGGTAGCAGTCGCTCCGTAAGGTCAAGATGAACCGACTCACCATTGATCCACTGCCAGGCCAGATGAACAATTGCCCCCAACACGATCGACTTTGGTACTGTGTATCGAAGGCGTTTCGCGATAACAATCTCCTCTGCTTGCGAAAGCAGAACCGCATCTGAAGAAAACGATTTGCGAAAACTGCCCCAGATGAATAACAGCAGACCAGCGAAGCCGATGGCCCCTCCGGCCGACCACGATTCAAGAAGAAAATTGTGAGGATCGCGAATCTCTTCGCTCCACTCATCTGCTTTATGCTTCAGATAGACCTGACGAAAATTGCCAGGACCAGCACCAGTGAGTGGTGCTTCCTTGATGGTTTCAATCGCCCCGGTCCAATAGAAAAATCTGCATTGCAGAGACCGAGATGACTCAAATATCACCTCTTTATCCAGAGCCCCGGAAAAGGCTGCAATTCCCACGATGAGCCCCACAAAAGCCGCACCCAAAAACGACCACTGCAGAATCTTTCTCGCAGCAGTGGTTCGCCAACTGCTGATTGCAACAACAGCCAGACCCACAACGGCACCAGCCCAGGCAGAACGGCTTTTGGTCAGCACCAGACAGTACAGGATCAGCCCCGCCTGAAGCAGGGGAATGATTATTACCATGAATTTTCGCGGCCCGCGGAAAGTCCAGGCTTGGACTGCTTGTCCAACCAGTAATACGAACGATGTTGCAAGCACACCGGCCAAAGTATTCGTCAGCGAAAATGTTGCAAATGGCTCAGAGCTTGACAGTAGTCGATTCTCCCACAGGATTCGATCGGTCCCTTCGAGCGGAATCCCCTTCGACTGAAAACGAGACACAATTTCAGAAATTCGAAACAGTCCCGTTCCACCGGGCTCCGCAAGGGCCTTATCCAGTTCTGAACGTTCGCCCCGATACCATTCCGCCTGCTCAGGGTAGAAAACCTGATGTTGCCAAATGCCCATCACGGCAAGCCCAACGACGATCGTAGTCACGACCTGATACGCCTGAATCGCCTGAAGTCGATCGAGGCTCAAGTGTCGAAATATTCTCCAGGCGACCAATAATCCAATCCACTCAAATGTCAGATTCAACGCCGACCGACGATCTCCTTCAACATGAAACACACAGGCCGTTGACAGGATATGTCCAACGACAATAAGCAGTACTCCAAAATCCACGATGCCGAATCCAGCCCTTCGCAGGCTATCGCCCTGATCGCCTCGCGCTGCAGTCCAATATCGAAGCCCGATCATTCCTCCCAGCGTCAGCCAAAGAATCACCAGATGCAACCCGCCTCCATTCACTGCGTCTTCCGTCGGCCATAAGAATGCAGACGTCAGCAAGGCCAGCGCAAAGATTATCAGTGGTGATCGCATGAACAAATCTTGAAGGAAGCAGACTGAACCAGACAGAAACATCACAGCAAATAGAAACGGAAAACGATCGCGGCGAAACCACCAACGATCTTCCAGCAGAGTTCCTCGAACAACTGCAGAGATGCGAAACGCTTCGCCCGCGGACGGCATATCTTTCCCAAACGTTCACTCCGGAGAATGAACGGAGACAGAAGACTGCTGAGTTCTGACTTCCGCTAACGTCACCTGAATCTCATTTACGGATCGCCGCCCAACAGTTTCCAGAATCGCGATCACAGCCAAAACACAGGAGATCAAAGAACATACCAGAGCGGCTCCAGCCCAGTCTTCAACTTTATACAGCAACAACCCCGCAAGTCCCGTCATCGCGGTCGTTAAATGAATCGTGAGCACTGCGTAGACTGGTCGAAATCCCAGCTCCACTAAGCGATGCGAGAAATGACTCTTGTCCCCATGAAATGGACTCCGTCCCTGACTGAGGCGAATAAAGACCACACTGCAAAAATCGTAGAGCGGGACAGCCATCACGCAGACCGGAGCCAACATGACGTGCCGACTGCCTGTGCTTTCGTAAAACGTCCCCGTTACAGTAAGAGTCGCCAACAGGAAGCCAATCAAATTACTGCCACAGTCTCCCATAAAGATGCTGGCCGGAGGTCGATTCCAGACCAAAAATCCAGACAAGGCACCGGCCAGCAACACCAACGGAAACGCGACAGACACCGTTGGTGACCGAAGCATAACCAGGAGAATGGCAGCAAACATCAATGAGGCGATCAGACCAATGCCCGCCGACAACGCATCCATGTTGTCCAGAAAGTTCATCGCGTTGGTCAACACAATGATCCATAGCACGGTCGCCGCAAAACCAAACCAGGGCTGGCTCACAAACACCGTCGCTCGGACCCCGGCCAGTACGACTCCCACAGCAACCAACATCTGCAGACCAAGCCGAAACTTCCACGAGAGATTCCAGCGGTCATCCGCGAGTCCGGCCAGAAAGAGCACGATCGCGCCTGCAGCAATCGCCACCAGTTGGACCGTTCGATGCGAAGCTTCTCCAAGCTCCTGAAGGATCTCATCAATCACAGCAAATCGTCCTGCGGACTGAAAGATACAGACTGCCACGATCACCATTGCGGGGATCAAAACTCCCAGAAATATCGCGATGCCACCACCGCGAGGCGTGGGCTGAACATGGACCTTTCGCTCTCCGGGAAGGTCAATTAGTCCCAACGCTGGCGCTAAGGCTCGTACCACAGGGGTCAGAATTACAGTGAGAATCGCGGATGCCAGAAATCCGGCAACCATAAACTCCAGCATCGGTGAGCCTTCTTAACGCGGGGCTGAACGGAAAACGGTTGCGTGTTGTACGTTGATTCAACGAGTTGCTACAGGAGAAATCCGCGAAACAAGGACCTCCTGAAATAATCAATTGGGCTTGACGCTAAATCAGGCCAGGACTCTCTGCAAGTGCCGCCAATATCCTGAATCGCGGCCAGCCCCGTCCAAAGTTTTGAAGATTTGACAATCCCTAAACAGTTCTCGGCGGACAACAAGATCCCTTGGCCGTTTCAGTGCAGAATCTACAATTCCAAGTGACTGTTTTCCGAATAGGCGTGAGGATTTTGCAGGCTAGACCGTCCATTGTTGTAGATTTGGCAGCGTGCCGACAGACACTTGGACTGAACCAAAACACTGTAAAGCCATATCACAAAATGACTTACAGTAAATCAAGAAAGTCCGGCCCGTTTTGGCGCGGCAGTTGCCATTGAAGTTGAATCAGTTCGACAACAAACAGGCCATAGACTGTATCAAAGCATAACGGAGTGAGTGCGATGCGAATTCAAATGACCCCAAAAACTGTCCGAAGAATTCTTTCCGCTGACGGCTATCTCGATCTTGGCATGCCCGAGCGAGCCATTGAAGAACTGGACCGAATCGAAGATGCCGGCCCTCTGGAAGGCCCTGTGCAACTTCTGCATGGAATCGCCCTGAAACAGACTCAGAACCATCGTGATGCAATCACCCATCTCGAAAAAGCAGCTCGGATCATGCCATCTCCGATTCGCCGGTTCGCATGGCGAGAATTGGTGGATGCCTACCGAGCCGTGGGCAGCGACGCTCTTGCTGACATGGCTCAGAAGCTCGGCGGAGACGGCGAATTTCAACTAAAGATCAGCCTTCCGTTCGCGGACCTGACGCTAAACATTCCCACATCTTCGAAGGCAGCAATGCCCGGACTTTGAGTGACCTAAGGATCGCGAAGATAGTTTCTATTCGGCCAAAACCGACCGAAAGAATAATGATCACTTGAACACATCCCGTTAGGGTTTTTGGCACTAACATTCATCGGCACGATTTTCCGATTGATCATTCACAGTTGCCCTGGACTGCCGTATCTGGCCACTCCACGCATTCGTCTCATCCCTGCGCATGGCTCATCTGAACGAAAGGCCTATCCCCCGACCGGGGCTTTTCCGTATTCTTCATTCGTAGCAGTCTCGCCAGAACATCGATTCCTGCATCCTGAGGCAGGATCGGCGTGAGCTGCTGTGCCCATAGAATGGAGTCTTGCGGGCCATGCAACGTCGAAGAATGTTTCTCGCCGCGCTGTTGAACAGTTCGGCTGTAGGCTTCATCAGCGGATGTCGCAACAAGCAGTACGCGCACGTACTAAAAAAAGATGACAAGGACATGGTTGGCAGCCATGTGGCCGGTGCCGAGACATGGAAACCGCTGATCGATGAATCCGTCGGTCGATTGCTGGCAAAGTCCTGCTCCACGGTCCACCAGGCATCCCACTCCACCGTCGAGGGTGA
>CAIJTV010001410.1:0-4560 GCA_903823635.1 uncultured Planctomycetaceae bacterium | reverse complement strand
TCTTCAGCTCGGTATTACAACTGAACGCAGTCGTATGCTTTGTCGGCGCATAGCCCTGCGCGAGTACCGAACCATCATTGAGCAGATAGTGTTTCTGTCCGCCGCTGCTGTCCAGTTCCGGCCTGACGATCGACCACGGATTCGCCTGCTGAGCAATCTCATTGGCCCAGTCATTCAACTTCTCACGCCACTGCGGATGAGCGTTTTGAAGCTCCGTTCCCAGGCGATGGATCTCCGACATCAACGCTTCTCGTTTCTGTAAAGCGTCCTGAGTATAGACCGTCGCCTGCGCTTCATCGCAGTTATTCAGAAACGCAAACATCCGATAGTAGTCCGATTGGCTGATCGGATCGTACTTATGATTGTGACATTGACTACATTGAATGGTTACTCCCAGCATCGCTTTGCCCACCGCATCCATGCGATCGAACATTGCCTCCATACGAAACTGCTCCGGATCAACTCCGCCCTCTTCGTTGATCATCGAGTTGCGAAGAAAGCCGGTGGCTACGAGCTGATCCTGAGTTCGCTTCGGGATTAAATCGCCAGCTAATTGTTCCTTCAGAAACTCGTTGTACGGCTTGTCATTGTTGAGCGAACGAACAACCCAGTCGCGATAGAACCAGACGAACCGCGGCTTGTCTTTTTCAAAGCCATCGGAATCCGCATACCGTGCCGCATCCAGCCAATGGCGAGCCCACTTTTCTCCGAAATGCGGAGAGGCCAAAAGTCGATCGATCTCCTTGCTCCACCGCAAATCGTCTCCTGTCTCAGAATTTTCAGCCTGAGACTCCGAGGCTGAAGCGAAGGCATCCAGCTCTGACAGTTCAGGCGGCAATCCAATCAGATCCAGCGACGCTCGCCGCAGCAATGTCGAGGATTCCGCGACCGGTGCTGGACGCAGGCCTTCTTTTTGAAGTCGCTGCAGAATAAATGCATCGATCGGATTCTTAATCCATTGCCGGCATTGCTCATCAGCAAACTCAGGGACAGGTGGCGAAACCGGAGCAATGAAGGCCCAATGCTGCTGATACTCGGCCCCGGACTTAATCCATCGCTGCAGCATGTCAACTTGTTGAGCAGTCAGAGCCTTGCCGGTTTCACGAGGCGGCATGACGGAGTCCGCATCGTGAGACGTGACTCGTTCCAGCAACTCACTGGCCTCAGGTTTCCCCGGAACAATTGCCGCTCGTCCTTCATGCTCTGCTGTGGCACCGGCGAATGTATCCAGTCGCAGGTCGCCTTCTCGATGTCCTTCGTCCGTACCGTGGCAGCCAAAACAGTTGGCCGCAAGAATCGGGCGAATATCGCGTGAGAAGCTGACATCATCCGCCGCTGTCAACGGACTCCAAAGCAGAAGGGCAACAGCGACAAGCAATCTGCGTGACATAGTGATAACTCAGGGATATCGAGTACCAACATTGACCGGGAAACACTGGCCGGGATCGTACAACAGTCGGCCTGATGTTCCGAGCGTACAATCGATACAACCAGAAGTGGTCGCGAACAAGGAATAATCTCCCATCGACCTTCCCTACCGCCAGTGTTTTTAACACCGATCGCTCCAATCATGACCTAGGGTCTGTACGGACACGTTGCGTTGTTGCAACACCTTCTTGATCCGCCAACAAAACTCCCGGTGTACTATGCTGACACGTAAAACACTGCTTTCCGCCGCCGCGATAGCAGTTCCTGTCGCTGTTTTTGCAGTGACCGCCATGACCGAGCCTGGTAACAACGGATCAATGGCTCCTGTGGTAACAAAACTTATCACAGCCAATGGAACGGCCTCCGCATCCGTATCTCAGGAGTCTCTGCGTCAAACAGTCGGGGCCAGTATTCCGGTTTCTGCGCCTCAGTCAAAAGCTGCGGGCTCCGAACCGAATGCTCCCGAATCCAGCATCGTGGTAGAAGCGTTTACAGAACCGTACCGTGACATTTCCGTCGCAGCATCCGAGATGGGCACGTTGTCAGAAGTACGGGTCGTTGAAGGGGCCATTGTGAAGCAGGGAGATATCCTTGCGGTGATGGACGACGACATCCTGCGAGCGTCTCTCGAAGTTGCTCGCCGCAGCATGAACGCCGAAGGACTCCTGAAGTCTGCTCAGGCAGATCTCGACATGAAGACTCAGGAACAGGAAAAACTCAAGCAGCTTCGTGAGCGTGACCATGCCAGCCAACAGGAAGTGGATCGTATTCAAACCGAGATTCGCATCGCCGAAGCTCGCCTGCTGTCGGTTAAAGAAGATCTCGAAGTGAAACAACTGGAATCGCGCCGAATCGAATCTCAGCTAAAGCAGCGTCAGGTGATTGCTCCGATGGACGGAGTGATCTCTGAACTGTCCCGAGAAGCCGGAGAATTCGTTTCGCCTTCGGACCCCACGATTGCGCGTCTCGTACAGCTAGACCCGCTGTTGATTGTCTTCTCTGTTCCATTGTCTCAGCGAAATGAAGTTGAGAAGGATCAGGTTGTCGAGCTGAAACTGGGAGCCGATCAGGTCCGGGCCGAAGGCATTATTGAATATGTCTCTCCGACTTCCGATACCTCGAATTCATCAGTGCGAGTCAAAGTCCGATTGCCCAATTCCGCTCGTCAGCATCAGAGCGGTGAGCGAGCGATTCTTGTGATGGAACACTCCGCTGAAAATTCGAACCCGGCTGCAACACCTGCTCCTGAAACAACCAAACCCGCAGGATCGGTTCCAGTTGCCGAAACTGTCAACATGACTCCTGAAGAAGCCAGCGGAACACCGGGCAAATCAACCCCGGTCGCAGTTCGAAACTGAGCGATCAATTCTCCGCGAACTTTCTAAAAATCTCTGCTGACATTGAGGTATCTCCCTGTGCTTTCGTCAGATGGATCGACAACCTGCGATGTGCAGGACAATCTCCCTGCGGATGGCCGTGCCGACGGCAATTCTGTTCAGCATCTGTTCCAGACAACTCGCAACAGTTTGCTGAATGCGAAAGATCTGAACGATGTCCAGAAAGTCGTCGCTGCGTATCTGCAAAGAGCTTGTCAGCCGACATTGTTGGTCTGGCGTCATCCATCAGGCTCACAGATCGGACAGACCGAACATCTCGAAGGCCTGCTGGCTCCGATTGAAGGCGCGTCGCAGAGCTTGCGCGATCAACTCAAGCGGACGGCTACCGAATGTCTGCGCAGAAATGATCTGACATGGACTTCTGTGGGTTCTGAACTGAACCTGTGCGCTCTGCCAATCGGCTCACTACCGGGCCATTGCCTGCTGATGATTACGCAGCCACCAGTTTCTCTGCAGATCGCTCAGGATGACACGAATAATCAAGTCGCAACATCGTTGCTGATGCTGTCGTCGTTCATCGGCGAATGGTCGTTACAACGAGCCGGTCGCCAGAACGCTCAAAACGCATCCACCGTCGCGGCCCTGATCGAACTCGTGGCGCACGTGCAGTCGGCAAATGATTCCAACTCGGGATGTCAGCGACTGGCGGATTCGCTGCAAACGTATCTGCAGGCCGATCGAGTTGTGATAGGGATGTGCCAAAGTGGTCGATCAGAAGTAAAGCTCGCTGCGATCTCAGGCGGTGCCGTGATTGATCCGTTCTCCGAAGAAACCCGGCTGGCAGAATCAGCTCTGCAGGAATCCCTGATTCGATCGACCAGTGGCGTTTGGCCCGCACTGGAGTTATCCAATCGCCACGCCCTGTTGTCACATCAACAACTTGCGGAGTCTGGCTATGGCGACACTCTCGTCAGCATGCCGATTCAAACCGAATCCGGCGATGCGATGGGCTGCATCCTCGTGACTTTGCCCTTGAGTACGAACGACGACGCAACAACGGATCGCAGTCGCGAAGCCGAACGCTTTCTCCGTGCCGGGGCCGGTGCTCTGGCTGGTTGCCTTGGCGTACTTCAGAAAGTGGCTGACAGTCGCTGGTTATCGTTGATCCGTGGTACTCGCGGTGTTCTCACCACATCACGATTGCAAATGGCGGCCTGGCTGTCCGGGGCCATCGCCATGGTGCTGATGTTGCCAATGATCTATCGCATTCGCTGCGAACTGGAACTGCAGCCGGTCGAACGGCGTTATGTCGCAGCTCCGTTTGATGGTCCGCTGGAAGAATGCCTCGTCGAACCGGGAGACATCGTGACGAAAGACCAACTCCTGGCTCAGATGGATGGACGAGAAATCCGCTGGGAGCTGGCTGAAGTTCAGGCGAATCTCAACAAAGCTACGAAAGAGCGAAACACTCAGCTCAGCAAAAAAGAATTCGGGAACGCAGCGATCTCCGGACATGAAATGCAAAGACTCGAACAACGAGCCGGACTGCTGCAGCATCGCAATGAGTCACTCGAAATTCGCAGCCCGGCTGATGGTGTCGTCGTTAGCGGTGACCATCGAGAAGCCGAAGGCGTTCCGCTCGAAATGGGCAAGACGTTGTTTGAGATCGCCCCACTGGACGCCATGGTCGTTGAACTCTGCATTCCGGAAGAAGACATTCGGCATGTTCAGATTGGCATGACAGTCGATATTCAGCTGGAAGCCGCGCCGGAAGACTCTATCACCGCTCTGATTC
>CAIJTV010001409.1:0-2329 GCA_903823635.1 uncultured Planctomycetaceae bacterium | reverse complement strand
CGAGAAATACTCGGTCGCGCAGGTGACTCGCCAGCGATTCTTTCGTCTCTACGAGAATCTGTCCGGCATGACGGGTACGGCAGTCGGTTGTGAACGAGAACTTCACGATGTCTACAGTCTGCAGGTGGAAGAAATCCCGCTGCGTGTGCCTTCACAGCGAGTTGTTTATTCGACGCGATTCTTCGCGAATGCCGCTGCAAAGAATGCAGCTGTGATCGAAGCGGCGATCTCGTGTCGCAACCAGGGGCGCGCTGTCCTGATCGGAACTCGTTCGATCTCTGACAGCGAGATCCTGGCGCGTGGGCTGGAATCGCACAATGTTCCTTTTGAATTGCTGAACGGAATTCAGAACGCGGACGAAGCGGAAATCGTCAGCAAGGCCGGGCACACAGGGGCCATCACGATCGCTACCAATCTGGCAGGACGCGGTACAGATATCGAACTGCATGACGACGTGCGACAGCGCGGTGGTTTGCATGTGATTGTGACTGAATGCCAGACCTCGGGACGTATGGATCGGCAGCTCATTGGCCGCTGTGCACGACAGGGAGATCCGGGGTCAGCGGAGATATTGGTCTCGGCCGAAGACACGCTGGTGGCTCAATACGGTCCGTGGCTGGCGAATGCTTTATGCCGTGAAGCCGACCAGAACGCAGAAGTTCATGCGGATTTCAGTTCGCAACTGTACAGAATTCAGGCGGCGGCCGAGCGTCAGCAATATGCGGCTCGCGTTAACATGCTTCGGCGAGATATTGCTCGTGACTCCTTGCTTCGCAGCGTAAGATAACCAATGTTGCCCGGGATGGGGCTTCGAGAATCGACAGTGTTCGGGAGAAGGTGCGGAGTTCGTGGCAAGCGTAAATGATCGAATCGTGACTGATCCAGCTCTGACTCCGACTTCGACAGCGAACGAGGAACCTCAGCGACCTCGTTTTGTGGCCGGGATTGACCTTGGCACGACGAACTCAGCGCTCTGTTACGTTGACACTCAATCTCCGAACTGGCGGATTGAAACGTTCGCGATTCCTCAGATCGTCGGTCCGGGACAAGTTGAGAATCTCGAGACGTTGCCCTCGTTTTACTACGAAGCGCTTCCGGAAGAACGGTCGACCGGAGCAACTCGTCTGCCGTGGTCCGGTGCTGAGACTGCTCCGACCTCTCTCGTCGGCCAGTTTGCCAGAGATCACGGCCGCACGATTCCTGGTCGCATGATCGAATCGGCGAAGTCATGGCTGTGCCATAACGGAGTCGATCGCAAAGCCGCGTTGTTACCGTGGCATGGGGCCGCCGACGTGCAACGCATGTCGCCAGTAGAAGTCAGTGCCAGTTATTTGCGGCATCTGCGTGAGGCATGGAACTCAAAATATCCGGCCCATCCACTGGAGCAGCAGGATGTCGTTCTGACTATCCCTGCGTCTTTCGATGAAGTCGCGCGGGAACTGACCGTGGCGTCCGCACGTCTGGCGGGACTTCCGCGAGTAGTCCTGTTGGAAGAACCGCAGGCTGCATTTTATTCGTGGGTGGATGCGCATCGTGACGAATGGGAGCAGTCGGTTTCTCCAGGGCAGAAGATTCTGGTTTGTGATATTGGCGGCGGCACTTCGGACTTCAGTCTGATCCATGTTCGAGCCGGCGACGAAGGGCGTCTGCAGTTTCATCGAGTTGCCGTAGGCGATCATTTGCTATTGGGAGGTGACAACCTCGATCTGGCCCTAGCGCATTTTGTGGAACCTCAGTTGGCGGGTGGCGGACGTTTGGATGCTCGTCAATGGAGTATGCTGATTCCGGCGTGTCGGCATGCGAAAGAAATATTGCTGGGTGAGAATGCTCCGGCATCACATACGGTTGTGATTGCGGGCGGCGGTTCGCGTCTGATCGGCGGTTCGTTGCAGGCCGAGCTGACTCGTGAAGCCGTGTTGAACATATTCCTTGAAGGGTTCCTGCCCTCTGTCAATCTGGACGAAAAGCCCACTCGTCGCCAATCCGGGTTTCAGGAGTTCGGTCTGCCCTACGCCGCCGATCCTGCGATCACAAAATATCTTGCCGCATTCCTGACGACTCATGCTTCAGTAAGTGACCCGGACAGTCCTCATTCTGCCTCAGAAAGAATTCTTGCCGCGCGACCGGATGTCGTGCTGTTTAACGGAGGATTTTTCGCATCGCCGTTGTTGCGAACTCGGCTGATCGAATCGCTGGAGCGTTGGTTTCGACCGTACTCACTTAGCGAATCAAAAGAAGCCGTGGAATGGACTCCGTTGGTGCTGCGAAATGATCGGCTGGATCTTGCCGTCGCTCGTGGAGCAGCCTACTTCGGCATGGTTCGGCGAGG
>CAIJTV010001408.1:0-1993 GCA_903823635.1 uncultured Planctomycetaceae bacterium | reverse complement strand
GGCTCCGTAATGGTGTTCCACTCGTAGCGTTGGCTTCAGCCAACGATCTCTTGCCAACTGAATGACAGCGCTGACTAAAGTCGGCACTACGAACGAAATCCACAGTCAGCTTGCCGTTTAACAAGTGAGATTGATCATGCCAGATTGGATTGCCACGGATCAGGATCGAGAGCTCTTTGATCGTGAACTGAACAGCTACGTCCCCGAAAAGATCTTCGACGCGCATGCCCATTGGTATCGCGCCGATCATTTTCCTGCGGACTCTGTGCCGGGCCTTGTGAAGTCCGGGCCGCCAGTCGCGGGCAGTGATGAATTTGATCGCCAGATGGAGATGATTACTCCCGGACGCAAAACCGAGGGCCTGTTCTTTCCATTCCCACATCCGAATGTCGATGTCGACGGCGAAAACACGTTTCTCTTTGAGGAACTAAAGAAGCGTCCGAAGTCTCGCGGTCAGATGCTGATCACGATGCAGCAGGATCCGGAGTTTATTCGCGAGACCGTGCGTCGCTGCAGATTCGTCGGCCTGAAGTGTTATCACGTCTATTCTTCGCGGCGTCCTACGTTTGATTCGTTTATCGAAGAATACCTGCCGGAGGAGCAGGTTCGGATTGCTCACGAAGAAGGATTGTCGATCACCCTGCACATGGTCCGCGCGCGGGCACTGTCGGATCCGGCCAATCAGCAGACGATCCGCCGCTATTGCGAGCAGTATCCCAACATGCGTCTGATCCTCGCGCATGCCGCGCGTGGCTTTAACGCCCATCATACGATTATGGGAATTGAATCATTGCGAGGCCTTGCGAACGTCTGGTTTGACACCAGTGCGGTGACTGACTCGGGAGCCATCGAAGCGATTATCAACGTCATGGGGCACAAGCGAGTGCTCTATGGATCAGACTTCCCGGTGTCACATTTGCGTGGTCGCTGTATCGCGTTAGGCGACAACTTCTTCTGGATCTCTGCCGATAACGCTAACCTTGATGTTCCGTATGGAAAAATTGATATGGCTCTCGTTGGGCATGAGTCATTAAGAACACTGAAAGTCGCCACCATGGCAACGCGAATGACGGACACACAGGTGGAAGACATCTTCCACAACAACGGGATGGAGTTGTTCGGCCTCTAAATCCGCATCAAACCGCATACCAGCGGAGAGGTGTTAATCAACGGCAAGCGGTAGGCGTCGTAGCGATTTCGCCTCCGCCTGCGGCTCGCCGTTAAACGAGAGGCCTCAACATCTGATTAAAGTGTCTTCAATCTTCCTTCGCGAACTGCACATTCATCGGCACCGTCAGTTGTTGTGCGATTGTCGCGAGCTTCGAGCGAACAGCACGGATCGCACTGGATGCACATTCGGTTTCCAGAATGATGTAAGACTTTCCGTTCACGACCATGTTGATTCGAGCCGCATGCTTCTGCGGCGGTTGACTGGCACTTCCGGAACTCGGCTTTTGTGGCTTCGGCACGGACACATTCAGTTCCTGAACGTCGGTAAAGAAGACATCGCGAACGCTCGAACCAACAGCCAGATGTATTGACTGAATCGACCAGTCGATCCGTGTTTCTCTGCGACGATTATCCAGCCACAGCCATGCAGCACCCACCACAGCGCAGAGGGCGGAAGCTCCCAGATAACACTGTCCGATAAAGACCGGGCCTCGCCCCGAAAAGAACACCAGCGCTGGCACCAGACCAAAGAGCAGCCCAACAACAAGCCCTGCAATGATGGCTCCACCGATTAGAGACAGAAAGCTGATGGAGTCTCGCTGCAAGTGAACCAGTGTCCCAGGTTCCCATGACAGGATTCTTTCGCGAAACTCAAGCCCCTGCAGGAGGCGTTGTGCTCGAGTCTCCGGATGAAGCCCGGTCGCTACTGGCTTTGTCGACCAGATCCCCTTCAGCACCAGCGGCGGAAACAGCCCGAAGACAGCGGATAGAATCAGCAGGAATCCCACCCCGCCCCAGGCGCCAGGCTCCAGAACACATTGTT
>CAIJTV010001407.1:0-1823 GCA_903823635.1 uncultured Planctomycetaceae bacterium | reverse complement strand
TGCTGGCCGGGCAGTTGTTTAACGGTCGAGCCCGCCGTTTGTCGGTCGACGAAACCGTTCAGCAGCTTCCCAACCTGCGAAGTGAAGGTCTGCGAGGTGGAGTCCTCTATGCCGACGGGCAGTTCGATGATACTCGTCTGGCTATCACACTGGCCCGAACAGCCGTCACCCAAGGAGCTGTGCTGGCAAACTACATGAAGGTTGAACGACTGACTCGCAATGGCTCGACGATCACCGGTGTTGTTGTGCGTGATCAATTGACGGGGCGAGAATACTCATTGGCGGGGCGAGTCGTCCTGAATGCGACCGGAGTTTTCGCCGATGCGATTTTACAGATGGATGAAGACTCGGCCGCAGAGTCGCAGAGGAACTCACAACGGGATGATTCACGGCCCCGGATTGCTCCGAGCCAGGGATCTCATCTGGTGCTCGATGCCGATTTTCTGCCCGGTTCAGCGGCGTTGATGATTCCGGAAACCGATGATGGACGAGTTCTCTTTGCGATTCCGTGGCACGGCAAAGTTTTGCTGGGCACAACAGATCTCGCCGTGAAAGAAGTGCAAAGAGATCCTAAACCCGGACGTTCAGAGATTGATTATCTCTTGAAACACGCGGGACGATATTTGAAACGCAGCCCAGTGGAGTCTGACGTGCGATCGATGTTCGCGGGGCTCAGGCCTTTGGTTGCAGCGCCATCGAACACACGGTCCACGGCCAGCCTTTCTCGCGAACACGTGATCCACACGTCTGACGGAGGACTGATCACCGTCATCGGCGGCAAGTGGACCACGTATCGCCAAATGGGCGAAGACCTGATTAACCGCGCGGAGCAAACCGGTGGACTGTCGCGCAAACCGTCTGTCACAGCTGATCTTCGACTACACGGATCGGACAAGTCCTCGGCAGATTCGTTTGCTGCGTCCAACCTTCGGATTTATGGCAGCGATGCGAAGACCGTTTATGAGTTCTCTCAAAGTCGGCCGGAGTTGAATGCTTTGTTGCATCCTCGATTGCCGTATCTTGCCGCCGAAGTCATCTGGGCTGCACGTTACGAAATGGCCGTCACCGTCGAAGACGTCCTCGCGCGCAGGACGCGAGCATTATTCCTTGATGCCGCTGCGGCTGTTGATTGTGCACCGATGGTGGCTCGGTTGTTGGCAGGCGAATTGAATCAGTCCAGTGAATGGGAGCAGCAACAGGTGCAATTGTTTCGCAAACTGGCGGAGGGTTATCTTGGAGGCTTTGGCCAGTGATTCAAGCGTAACGCTGCGTTGTCAAACCCTAAAATGTAGGTTGGACATTCTTGTCCGACGGGATTTCGACGGGCAAGAATGCCCATCCTACTCGAAAATCAAAAAGATCTTTTCATGCAACTTCTCGTTCCCCAATCTGTTCGCTCATCAGTTACAGTCGCCGAAAACATCACGGTCTCTGCGTTAAACACTACTGAGCTTGCACAAGGCAAAACATCATGGCCGGCCTTGCAGGGACACGCGTCATCGTCTTATCACAGCGACGGAGTTGCGTTTACAGGAAATGAGGATGCTCAGACGGTCAATGCAATGCTGATGCTGCTGACTGATCAGATCAATGCCACTGATCAGATCAATGTCTCGGGGCAGTCTGCGATGATCGTGTTATCCGAAGAGCCGATTCAGGCGAGTTTTTTATCGCAGCTACCACAGAGCTTGCATTCACTCATTCGAAGACCGCTGCACCACGATCTGTTTTATTTGCCGACAGTGCCCAACGAACTTCTCGCATCGAAAGCTGGACTTCTTGATATCGTCGTGCGGAACTCGCCGGTCTGCAGTGCAATGCCG
>CAIJTV010001406.1:0-1958 GCA_903823635.1 uncultured Planctomycetaceae bacterium | reverse complement strand
GGACGATTGTGCTTTTGATCACCGGTCTTTTTCTGTGGTGGCCACGAAACATGAAAGGGCTGGGAGGCGTTCTGTATCCGCGTTTGTTCAGCGGCTCGCGAATGTTCTGGCGAGATATTCACAGTGTCGTCGGCATGTGGATCTCCTTCTGTGCCATCTTTCTGCTGCTGACCGGCTTGCCGTGGGCCAAATTCTGGGGCGACTATTTCAAGCAGGTTCGTCAGGTCACCGGCACCGCGGTCGTACAACAGGATTGGTCCAACAGCAACAACGCTGGGCGTGGTCGATCAGAGAAATCCGGCGGTGGCGAACATGGTGACCATGGCGGCAGTAAGGGAAGTTCAGCAGGTTCAAAAGGAGCTAAGCCACCAGCAACGCCGGTGGATTACTCGGCCATCGATATCATGGTCGCCAAAGTTGTGCCCTTGAAGCTGGATGCACCTGTCATCATCGCTGCACCCAGTGGACGATCGAAAACATGGAGTGCGAAATCGAATACTCCGAATCGGCCGCGTCGCGTTACCGTAGAGCTGGATCCAAAGACCGGCAGTATTCTCAGTCGAGAAGACTTCAAAGATCGACACTGGGTGGATCGCGCTGTCGGCGTCGGCATTGCGGCTCATGAAGGCGCGTTGTTTGGCTGGCCGAATCAGGTCCTGGGAGTTCTGACGACTCTGGGCCTGGTCCTGCTGTCTGTCAGCGGTGTGATCTTGTGGTGGAAGCGTCGTGATCAGGGAGTTCTCGGCGCACCGAAACCAGCGTTAAGCCCTCGAGTGTCGTGGGGACTAATTTCCATCATCGTGTTGATCGGCATCTGTCTGCCACTCTTCGCGGCGTCTTTGCTGATCGTGCTGCTGCTGGAGTGGCTGGTTCTGAGCCGTATCGCTCCTGTGCGAAACTGGCTGGGTTTGATCACAAAGTCGGCTGCCACAACATAACTTCAATGCACTCCGGCGAAGTGCAAACCAGAAACTGATCATGCGACAATTCAACAGCATCCTTGCCGTCGTTCTGTTCACCGTCTCGTTGTTGAGCGGATGCGGTGATGCGCCCTCTCCAGCCGCAGGTGGCACGCCTGGTACATTGTCATTTGCCGATGGAGTGACCAGCGATATCAATATCACCGTTCATCGAAACTCGGCCGGAAGTTTTCAGCCGATTGGTTTCGGACTAACGGATGTCGAAGGAAAATTTATTCTCTATCAAAACGGGGCGGCCGGACCACTCTGGCTGGAGCCCGGTGATTACGTCTTTACTCTGGAATCGGTTGGTCCGTCGATCACGTTACCCAAAGAGTACATCAGCGCTCAAACAACTCCGCTTAAGCTGAGCTGGACTTCCGATTCAAAGTCAGCTGATTTGACGGTGCCGCAGAAACTGCAGAACTCGAAGTAGACCTGGTCGTTGAGTGCATCAGTCCAAAGTGCAGACAGTAGAAAATACCGAGCGGCGATCAGACAATGAGAGCTGCCCGGGTTTGAAAGTATTGTCGAGAATATATTGGCGGCCAGTGAGCAGGAGTCGGTGACGAGTGATCTGGACTCGAATCATTTTCTTTCTTAGTGCAGTCGCGGTCGTGTTTGTTGGCCTTGCTTCGCGTCGATATCAAGCGGGCTTGCCGGAGTTCGGTGGTGAGTACGCCGGTGATACGCTGTGGGCATTGATGCTCTCCCTGCTGGTCAGTACTTTGGTCGCTAACCGAACAGTAATTTCTCGCGCGACGATGTCGTTGGTTCTTGCGTTCCTCGTCGAGATCAGCCAGCTGTACCACGCTCCCTGGATCGACAGCATTCGCAACACAACGCTGGGCGGATTGGTACTTGGTTTCGGATTCTTGTGGACCGATCTCGTTTGCTACACCGTCGGGATTATCATCGGAGCCGTTGCCGAATGCGGTCTACGCCGTGCAGTGAACTAAGAACCGTAAAGCGTTTCGAGCCTGTAAAACGACAATGATG
>CAIJTV010001405.1:0-8326 GCA_903823635.1 uncultured Planctomycetaceae bacterium | reverse complement strand
TGAGATCATGCCATATTCGTTCCCTTCTGAGTCGTTGCAATACGAGAAAATCGTTGACGTTCGACTCATCCGTCAGTCCATCCCATCCATACAAAGGTCATGTACGTAGAAATTGCAGAGGCTGTCTTCAATGCTTGGTCAGACGTACGTGACCATGACCATGAGAGTCAGCCCAATGTCCTGGGAAAAGAAGTTTGGTCCGCTTGTGGATCGTATCGGCTTTGGCTGTAGTCTCGAAAGTGAACTCGTCGCCGGTCGCGCGACAATGCAGCACTTTTCCCGGGGCAAATGCCAGGCCTCAGCAACAGCCGGTTGTTTCGTCCAATCGCCAGAATTCTCGTTGGTGACGCCGAGATCTGACAGTTGCATTCTCCTCAATCATCCCCTGAAATCAAACGTCAGTCCCGGAGACCGCCCGCATCGAATGTGGTCAGCTCACGAGTGGAAAGTCTACCTTGATTCAGAGGATGGCATTCCACAGGCCATTGCCGACGTTGCGCGGAATCCCGAGGACGACGGGAAATCACCGCAGTCGTGGAGGTTTGTGTCGCCGTCTGCTGCAATCAACACCGCTGGTTGGACCACCTGCCACTAACGCAAACGCCATCGTTTAACGGCGAGCCGCAGGCGTAGCCGAAGCATCAGGGAATCCTGCCTGCAAACGAACTCACTAACCACGATGACTTGATGTGATTTGTGAAGGGCAGGAAAATGAGTGCGCCTACGCCTGTGGCTCGCCGGTAAACGAAATGTTGAGCGGTTGTTCGCATCGATCTGCGATCCTGATCTTTCTGGCTTGTATTGGCTTATTCTGACGCTACTCCATGGATCGTGTTGTGGATCACGCCGCTGATGGCTTTGCCGTCGGCGGCCTGCAATGAGTAGCCTATCTCCATGCACCATGTGGGCTTGATCTCTGACAGTACCGTTAAGGTCAGGCCGTCGTCTGAAAGTTCAAGGCTAGTGATGTCCAGAGAATGCTCATCGTGATGTTCTGATCCGTAGTTCGCAGTTCGCTTCAGCGACCAGACTTTCAACCGAACGTTTTCGGCCTTAATCGAATTTGGATTCAGCGGTTCTGTGAACCGCAACTTCATCCCTCTCTTTGTGGCATGAATTTCGGCAGGCAGATGCATCGGCTGGCCAGTCGCCCGTAGACGATAGAGACCGCCCGGCGTTGTTGCACTCCCGGCCCACGCAAACATGCCGCACAGATAAAGCTGGCCATCGGCCGGATGAAAACGGCCTCGCATCACGCCGGTGGGAAATGCTGGGATTGGCAGTTCGATCATGCCGCCCTGCATCTGGCGACCTTTGCCCTTCAAATCGACGGACTCATGAGGAACCAAAAACACCTTTCCGTAACCGTACGACAAATTCAGCAGTGAACCATTCAACGGCCCCCAGCGATCACTGTTGACCCACAACAATTCTCCCGGCGAACGGTCAAATGCGTTTGTGATCCAGCACAGAGGCGGCTCCATGGCGTCGTCCGAAGAATCCTTCACATCATGGTAGCCGAACATGTTGCCGTAAAACTTTGGCTTTCGATCTTCAGCCAGAGTCACCCAGTTAATGCGGTTCTTCGGATTCCAGAAACCTTCCTGATCTGTGACCACAAACGACCCATCCGGATTCAAACACACACCATTGGCGGCTCGAAACCCATTCGCGAGGATCTCGGTTGTGGAACCGTCCTTGCTGACCTTCAACAGAGTCCCATGATGCGGCACAACAGCCTCCAATGCGTGTCGTCCGGACTTGGCATAGTAGAAGTTCCCTTCAGCGTCAGTCTGGAGCCCCATCGCGAACTCATGAAAATGCTCGGTCACCTGATGATCGTTGTTGAGGCATTCAAAGTAGTCGATCTCTTCATCACCATTCAGGTCGTGCAGTACGGCCAGTTGATCGCGACACGTGAGATGAATTTTCCCATCGACTATTTTCAGACCGAGTGGCTGATAGAGACCGCTGGCAATCCGCTGCCACGTGAGCTGATCGCCTTTCAGGAAACCATCGACCAGCCAGACATCTCCGTCCCATGAGCATACCGCCATGCGGCCATCCTCGAAGAAATCGAGGCCGGTAAATCGAGTCTGTGCGACCCACGGATTATTCTCGGGGGCTGTCAGAAAATCGGTTGCGAATGGAGCGTCCGATGCACCGATGGTCGCGGTGGTTGTGATCTTCTGATTCCAGCGAGCTGGCCCGCCGGAAATGAGCGAATGAAGATCCTGCTCAGTGTGTAAAATCGAGGGCGTTGCTTTGCCAGAACTGTCTTCAGCCGACATCCAAACAGTGAAACGCAGGGGTTCTTTGCCAGCCGGAATTGTGAGCAGTAGTCGGCCATCAGGACTAGACCAGGTGGCATTCATTGTTGACGGTGCGAGTCCTGCAAGTAATGTCGACGGCCTAACCGACGGCTCGCTACCCTGGATCAAAGTCGCATCATGGCCGTGGCCGGTGGCGTCCAAAACAACCGAGGCATTCGGCGATGTTGTCTTGAGAAACTGCCATTCAGCAACAAGATCTTCTTTCCGCTCTTTCAGCGATGACCCAGATTTCAATTGCTGCAGCAGAGCGGTTTTGTAGAAGCGGACATTCTCAAGTTCCCCCGTGAAAAATGATTCCGATTCGGGGAAATTCGGAGACGTGAATCCCACTCGAACAACTCCGTCGGTCAGCTTCCCGTTGGCCGCAAGTTGTCCCTGCCCGTTCGGCTTGCCATCAACGAACAGCGTGAGTTGCTGAGTAGCCTTCGTCCACACTGCGGCAACGTCATGCCATTTTCCATCGGTGATTTTCTTCTTCGAGGTCACCGCTCCGACCCAGCCAATGTCGAATGTCAGCCGACCTTCTCGAATAAAAAGCGATTGCCCATTTGGAACCCATGGCGAGTCGGGTTTTGTGATTGCAAAGATCGTCCCATCGGTCCGAGTTTTCAATCTGGCAGTGATTGTGAAATCCTGAGTCATATCGAAGTCTGTGGCGTCTTTGACTTCGCCATATGTGTGACCGTCGAACTCAGGCAACCGAGCTTCATCGGCATTGGATGCAATCGTCGGATTGGAGCCGAATCGAATCACTCCGCCGACGAGCGGTAGAGCGTCAGCACTCCCTGTGTCTTCTGTATTCCTGGTTTCAGCAGTAGCGGCGCGTGCAGTGCTCGGAGGGCTGACGCCCTGCCGCTCGCCAATCGCATCTTCCTGCTGCGCGACTTGTAGCATCAGATCGCGATCTCGAGGTCCCACATTAAATGTGCGAAGGAACAACGGTGGCTGAGACGGCTCATCGCTGACCTGCACGGATGGCAATTCCAGCACATCTGTATTGCCGATCGAATACGACAGGATCACCTGCTGTTCGTGATAATACGTGCCCTTGAATCGTCCCCAGTTTCGCGGCAGAGGACCGTAACGCAGATTATCTCGCCCCAGCACACGTTGGTCGTCTGTGAATTCGCCATTCGCGGGATTCGCCCAGCCGGGACCCGTTCCATTGGAGGCGAGCACTGATCCCATGACAGTCGGATGAATCTGATGTTCGCCATTAAACTGGATTCCTCTCCAGTCGATAAAGTTCTGCTCGGAGCTGGGAGGATCAGCAGCACTCCAGGCCGCTGCCATTCGCAACGTATCAGTATCGAACATCATCCAATACCGACCACGTGAAACCCCGCCCGCGCCGGGATCGAGACGCATCGCGATTCCTTTGTAGGCGATGTTGTGAAACGAACCCGGCACTTCATAAGAATGCGTCAGGCTGGGGCCATAGTCCATGGCATTCCACGGTTGAATCGTGCTCGGTGCCGGGCCGCGAGTATCCCCCTCGGGCAAACGAGCTAACAGTGCCTCGTTGATCTCGACATATTGAGACGGATTGTGCGGCTTCAGGTAGGTCTCACGGATGTAGTGAATGACGTCATACTTCTGCGACGGCACCATCCATGTTTGAGCCGCCATCAGGCCAAAGCCTTTGGTCAGCGTTTGATACATTGTGTGCGGATCGCTGCCACTGCGAAATTTTCCGCTGGCGAATTTTAAAGATGTGGGCAACGAACCGGCTTGATCCTTCGTGCCGTGACAGTTCTGGCAGACTCGGCGATAAATCGCTTCGCCTCGTTTGTAGGCATCGTCATCCCATTCCCGGATAAATCCCGCATGGTCAATGTGTTGCTCGTACTCCGGAATTTTCAGAGTCAGCAACGCGGCAGATGGCTGCAACTCTTTCGCCCGAGCCGCCCCGCCATCGCGGATCTCTATCAGATACCGGATCAGATCATAGAACTGCTGTTGGCTGGCCAACTGGTTCATCTGACCGGCTGGCATCAGTGAAACGGTATTCTCAACGACTTCATCGAGATCAGTCACAGCAAACGTCACTTGCTCGCCATTGCGAGTCACATCGCGGATCACAACTTTCTCTGCCGTGCGTTCGACAAGAATTCCAACGACGGATTGGCCATCGTTTGTTACCAGCGTGACGGATTCAAAACCCTTGCGAATCACCTTCGATGGCAGCAAGACTGATTCGACAATTGTTTCGTCAGTTGCCTCTTTCGCCAATGTGGCCAGATCCGGCCCCAGTGATGACGGCAATGTTCCACCAACAGAATGGCATTTCGCACACGCCATTTGCTGTTGAAAAAACACCACCGCACCTCTGGCGGCATCTCCCTCCGCTTTCGCTCGCGTCACCAGATCTTCCACCGGCGTCTGCCGAAGTGCATCGTCCAAAGACTGAGCTGAAGCAATCGGTGTCAAACCGAGAACTAGGCAGCCCCCGGCCAACACTGAAAGTAGCAGTCGAGCAATAAAGAGCTTCATACGGCAGTGCCACCTTGAGTCGAGTCGACGAGTCATTTCGCGCAGCGTTCAAATGTGACGCAGCCTGAAGCCACGACAAAGCGAAGCGTGCCGTATGAGGATGCTAGATGGTATCCCACACTCTGCAAAGCGGGACACCTGCCAGAACCGACCACGTTTCTTACTCGGAGCCAACTCCCGCGTTCTTAACAGGGCCCGCCATCCACAGTTCTCAACAGTATCAACACGCAACGCGAACCGCTCAGCCCAGCAGGTCACAAAAAATGAGCTGTGGGCGTCGATAACACTGCGGGGGCATTTCTGGCCTCGGCGGCTTGATTAAACTACTGGCCCAGTTCTTTCACGATGTTGTCAGCTCCGTAAACCACCTGCAACGCTTCGCGAATTGCACTGGAGTGAACGGAAACAGAACGTGACTGTTTGTCCGTGTAAACATAGTTCCCGGACAACGACTGGACATTGCCATCGAAGATCAGACCGACAAGTTCTCCGGCTTTGTTGACAACCGGACTTCCGGAATTGCCGCCGATGATGTCAGCCGTGCTGACAAAATTGAATGGTGTTGTCTTCGACAGCTTTGACTCCGCTTTCTTCCATGATTCCGGCAACTTGTAGTCCGTCTGGCCTTCGTGCTGCTTTTCATGTTCAAAAGCACCGCCGACGTTGGTCCAAGCGGGAATCTGCTGACCGTCCTGTTCGTAGCCCTTCACCGGGCCAAACGCGAGTCGTAGTGTAAACGTAGCATCGGGATAAGCCGAAGTGCCCTGCGTCGCAAACTTCGCCTCAGCAATCAGGGCATACGCCTGCTTGTCCTGTTCGTCGAGCTGATCCGTGATTGAACGAATGCGGCGAATTGGCGGGTTGACGATCTTAGCCAGCATAATCATCGGATCCTTGCTGTCGTTGATCGCCTGAATTCCGCCTGCTGCGATCTTCCTGCGAGCCTCAACGCTTAACAGTTCTGTCCCACTGATCAACTCCGCCGCGCGGTCGGCTGGACTCTTGCCTGCCAGGATTTTCTGGCACACCGGATCATCGAAACCGCGCTGTTCCAGCGTTTTGGCGATCGAGTCGCCCAGCAGCGTCTGGTCCAGATCGCTGTAGATCGGAGCCTCTGAGTAAAGTTGCTGCAGCAATGATTCACGGCCAGCGTCAGAGAACTCCGGCAGTCGCTCACCAGAAGGCTTCTGATCTTCTTCCGCCATTTGCACAAGTTCGAGTGCGATGTTGTAGAGCTGTGAGTTAATAGCCACACTCTTGCCCAACAGCGAAGCTCGCTTCTTCGTCGTCTCAGCGATGGTGTCCCATGCGGAACCCAGAGCTTTCAGCTTGGGATCAGCCGCGATGATTTCTCGCAACTTCGCTTCGGCCGCGGCCTTATCCGCCAGCACTTGAGGATCCTGCAAACCGGCCAGCATTCCGAGGCGAGCCTTACGAGAATTTTGCACACCAAACAGCTCATCGCGCGCCCGGCGAGCATTCTCTTTGCCGCGCAGAGCATACTGCTGAAGCAGAATTTCCTGACGTCGCAAATTGGCCATAATGTACGGCAGGTTCAGGTCGCGTTGATACTTCAGCGCATCCATTGTAAAGATACGACTTGTGCGGCCGGGGTTACCGGAAACAAACGCGACTTCGTTTTCTTCCGGGCCATTGGCTGACCACTTCAGGAAGTGCTCAATCTTCGCGGGCTTGCCGTCTTCGTATACTCGAAAGATCGTGGCATCAAGGCAGTACCGAGGATACTCAAAGTTGTCCGCATCACCGCCGAAGAACGCGATTGCGGTCTCAGGAGCCCAGACCAATCGCACGTCGGTGTACTTCTTGTACTGATAGAGATGATAACGACCGCCGCCGTAGAGCGTGGTGACGGTACTCTTCAGGCCGGATTCGTCCAGGGCTCCTTTTTCGATCTTCGCAATAACAGCTCGCCGAGCCGCTACGGCTTGTTCAGTCGACATACCGTCCGTCACGGATGCCTTAACAACATCCGTCACGTCCTTGATGTTGACCAGTTGATTCAGTTCCAGGTCTGGTGCTTTGAGTTCCTGATCAGGAGTCTTCGCTAGGAAGCCGACTTCCATGATATTTCGTTCGGGTGTTGACAGCTTGAACAGCGTATCCGAACCCACATGATGATTCGTCAGGACGAGTCCGGTGCTGGAGATAAACGAAGCCGAGCCGCCCACGTTGAAACGAACGCTCGACTTCATCAGGTGCTCGGCCCACTCTGGAGACGGCTCAAAACCGTATCTTTCTTTCAGCAACTCCACGGGCAGATCATTGAACAACCACATGCCTTCATCGCCGTGTGCATCGGAGAGGCTCGTGGCCAGAATTGCCGTCAGACAGATCATTGATGTGAGTCTCATATGGAGCTGCTTGCTGAAGAAGGAGTGAGAAGTTTATCCACGTCATTGCTGACGATGACACCATAGTTGACTGCACCAAGCCAGCCGGACATGATGATACCAACACTGCCCGCGTGGAAGAGTCCTGAGATCTGCTGCGGCAGATCGCGACTGACCTGCAGGCCTTCGAACTTGGTCCCGAAGGAAGATCCTGCCAGATGCCGCGTATAGTGTTCGAATGTTTTTGGCGTCGCCGCTTCGACATGATCCAGCTTGGCTCGGATATCCGGAACGTAGCGTTCGAGACAATCCAGAGTCGTCTCGATCAGATCTTTCTTGGAGGCTTCGTAATCTTCCGGCGACAGATCGGCCCAGTCGCGATAGTTAGCGTTCGTTGAGGAAACCACCAGCCAGCGATCGCTGCCAGGACGAGTCGACGGATAGTAGAAGCTGAATGTGCGGCTGCTGACTTTTTTGCTCAGCAAAGCGTCAATATCGAAACCCTTGTGTTCGGAGTGGAACAGCAAGTCTCCGCAACTGTCATCGAAACTCTCGCCGGGTTTTAGAGCCATATAGACCTGGCACGAGCTGTTATTCAGACGAACCGCTTTGGCATCATCAATGAACTTTTTGTCAAAGTGCTGCTCACCCACCAGGTTCTGAATGGTGCTCTTGACGTTGGCGTTTGATACAACGGTTCTGCATCCGATGCGTTTGCCATTCACAATGACGCCCGTCACTTTTCGATCCGGCCCGACTTCTATTTTTTCCACCAGGCTGCGGATGCGGATGTCGACGCCGTTCCGTTCCAGCTCGGCCTTCATCTTCAGCACCAAAGCATCGGTGCCGCCTTCGAAGGTGTAAACACCCTTTTGCATGAAGTTGGAAAAGACGATGCCATACGTGATCGCCGGATCTTCCAGAGTCGAACCGTTGGCGTATGTGATCGGCTCCATCAGCAGACGGACGACGTCATCACGGCCAGGAAAGAACTGTTCGAACAATTCGCGAGTCGTCTTCGATTGCTCATCGAAAAAGTTCATGCTCCGCGCGGTGTCGAAGAATTGCTGGACCGTCGGCAGAGCGATTCCAAAGTGTTCGACCAGGATGCGCGTAAAATCTTCGCGAGTGAACGTCGTCCGCAGAGAG